>JAAXKN010000039.1 GCA_025612375.1 Ignavibacteria bacterium | reverse complement strand
CCTTCTATCTTAAACTTTTTCAATACCTTTTTCAATGACTTTGCACAGGTCCTGCAAGGGGGATAATGACAATTTTAACAATCTGGAATTTTTGTTATTTTGTTTTATTCTATACTTTCTTAATTTTACAACATTTTCCGGGCTATTAAAATGATTAAGCACATATTTCCCATAGTAATAGTTCTATTGTTAACCTCAATGAGGGGTTTTGCGCAGGATGAGAGCGCCTGGGACGCAAAATTTGCCGCAGGCGGCGGTTATACTCCGGGCTGGTTTAAGCCGGACATGACAGTAATTAACCAGAAGGTGGAAGCCTTCGGAGTGGGGAAGTTCCCCTCCTCAGGGTTCTTTGCCCAGGGCGGAACAGGCTTTATTTCCATTGCAGTTATTAAAAACATAAGGATAGGCGGCATGGGAATGGGCGGCTCTGTGAAAAATTCAGCTGTTGTTAACGGCTCAAGGCGAGAGGCCGAGTTTTCGCTCGGCATGGGAGGCTTTACAATTGAATATACTCTGCCATTTGTTAAGAGTGTTGCCGTCTCGGCAGGAGTTATTCTGGGATGGGGAGGAAGTTCGGTGGACCTCTATGAAAACAGGGGATCGGAAAGCTGGGATAATGCGTGGAATGATGCGTCTTCCATGCAGTCCCAGGCAAAGCACAGGACAATCTCCAACAAATACTTTCTCATGTCTCCCACATTAAATGTGGATATCCCGTTCTACCGCTTCTTTGCCTTCAGGCTCGGGGCAGGCTACAACCTGGCCCTCGGGAATAACTGGCAGGTAGATAACGGACAGGAATTAACTAACGTGCCCGGTGACCTGAATAGCAATTCGCTTTTTATTCAGGCGGGAATATTTGTAGGATTTTTTAACTATTAAGAAAGACTTATGAAAAATATTTTGGTAACAGGCGGCGCCGGATTTATCGGCAGCAATTTCATTAATCATATCCTAGGTGAAAGAGATGATTATAATATAATCAATCTGGACAAGCTTACTTATGCAGGAAATCTTGAGAACCTGAAGGAATCTGAAAGCAAAACAAATTACCGCTTTGTTAAAGGTGATATTACAAATGCTGAACTGGTAGATTACGTCTTCCAGCAGTATTCCATAAAATATGTCATTAACTTTGCCGCCGAAAGCCACGTGGACAGGAGCATACTGGGTTCTGAAGTCTTCTTCAGGACAAACGTTATTGGTCCAAACGTTCTCCTGGAAGCTGCAAGAAGGCACCAGGTGGAAAAATTCCTCCAGGTTTCAACCGATGAAGTCTACGGCAGCCTGGGTAAGGAAGGGCTTTTTACAGAAAAAACACCTCTTTCACCAAACAGCCCATATTCCTCCAGCAAGGCTTCAGCCGACATGATGGCTCTGGCGTTTTATCATACATACGGGCTGCCTGTTGTAATAACCAGGTGTTCAAATAACTACGGGCCTTATCAGTTTCCTGAAAAGCTTATCCCTCTTATGATCTTAAACTGCATGAATAACAGGAAACTTCCGGTCTATGGCGACGGTCTGAACGTAAGGGACTGGATCTATGTTATCGACCATAATAAGGCAATTGACCTCGTTTTTGAGAAAGGCAGGGTGGGTGAAGTCTACAACATCGGGGCAAGCCAGGAGATGACAAATATCGAGATCGTAAGGCTGATCCTGAAAAACCTTGGAAAAGGGGATGAACTCATTGAGTACGTCAAGGATCGCCCGGGTCACGACAGGCGTTATGCGATAGATTCCACAAAGATCAGGACAGAGCTTGGCTGGAAGCCGTCGTTCATGTTTGACGAGGCTATCTGCAAAACAATTGAATGGTATAAAGAAAACGAACAGTGGTGGAAGAGGATCATTTCCGGTGAGTACCAGAAGTATTACGAAAGTCTTTATTCCAACAGATAAATGATCAGTTTTAAGTTTTAAGTTGTGGGCCGGGTTTTATGGTTAAAATAAGATCCGGCCATTTTTATATACTAGCTATTCTTTCTGAATTTTAGTGCCATTTTATTTAATATTTCAAGTACGTATTCCACCTCTTCTGCCGTATTCTGTGAGCCGAAAGAAAAGCGGAGCGTGCCGCGTGCGTCTTCCATTTTCTTACCCATACTTAATATTACGTGTGAGGGCTTGAGCGTACCTGAAGTACAGGCAGCCCCGTTTGAAGCTGCAACGCCGTTGATATCAAGGTATATCAGCATAGCCTCGGCATCCGAATTATAATATTCGCTTCTGAACGTAATGCTAAGGACGTGGGGCAGTACATTATTCCCCCCGTTAACCTCAATCCCCTCCGGATCAATTGAATGGACCCCTTCAGTAAAAAGACTCCTCAAGAGGCTTACGTGATCAAAGTTTTTCTGCATATTTTGCGAGGCAATTTTAACAGCTTCTGCGAAACCTATTATGGATGCCGGATTCTCAGTCCCGCCGCGCCTGTTGCGCTCCTGTGAGCCGCCGAAAATTAAAGGGGACAGGGGAGTGCCGCTTTTTACGTAAACCGCCCCGGAGCCTTTGGGGCCGTTAATCTTGTGGGATGAAAACGATATGGAATCCACTCCCAGGGCTTTGACGTCAATTGGCACTTTACCAAAAGACTGCACGGTGTCGCTGTGGAAGTAGGCATTACTGCTGTGAGCCAGAGCGGAAAGAGTCTTAATATCGTTAAATGTACCGGTTTCATTATTTACATGTATAACTGAAAGAAGTGAAGTTCTGCCTGAACTTAATAATTCTTTTACTTCTTCAGTAATAACGGAGCTGTCGGCTTTAACATTAACAAGGCTGGTATCAAAGCCCTGGCGGGACAGTTCTTCCAGAGATTCCAGCACGCAATGATGCTCGGCTTTTGTAGAAACAATGTGCTTCTTTCCCGTTTCGCCAAGCTCTGTTTTGGAAATACCGAACAGAGGGAAGTTGTTTGCCTCGGTTCCGCCGCTTACAAAATAGATTTCGGAAGCCTCGGCGTTGATAAAGCCTGCAACATTTTCCCTTGCCTCCTCAATTGCAACTCTAACTTTTCTTCCTTCTTCATGAATAGATGACGGGTTCCCGAAGTGCTCGCTTAAGTAGGGGAGCATCCTGTCCAGCACTCTGGGGTCGATGGGAGTAGTGGCTGCGTTGTCAAAATAAACTTTCTTAACCAAGAATTATATTCCTTTCAAAAACTGATTTCACACCGCGAAGTACGAGGTCTTCAACCATAACATGTTCATACTTAAGGTGCTTTTCAATGAGGGGGGCATTGCCTCCTGTGGTGTAGAGCTTTACTGTTTCTGCCCCTGCCTCATTTTTAAGGCGGCATACTGAAGTTTCAATTAAGCTCAGAGTGGAGTTTAGAATTCCGCTTGCAATTGATGATCGCGTGTTTTTACCGATAAAGCCCTTATAATCCAGCTCTATTGAGATCTCCGGCAGCTGTGCGGTATTTACCTTAAGCGAGTTAGCCATGGTCATTATGCCGGGCATTATGATGCCGCCGGAAAAGACCCCGTTATACTTTACAACGTTCAGGGTTGTTGCAGTTCCCAGGTCAATTGTTATAATGAAGGTTTTATCGTTGTAGCTTTTTGATTCAGGCGATGCCTTAAAAAGAGCAAAAGCGCCTTCGGCCGAGCAGATCCTGTCTATTCCGAGTGAGTGCGGGGTCTCATAGTCAATCTGCAGGTCAAAGGCAGATTCGTGTGTAATAACGAAAGGCTCAAGCTTAAACTCTTTTGAAAAATATTCAGACAGTTCATCTGTAACCGAAGGTACAACAGAAGAAATGGCGGCATGTTCAATTTCACATTTTCTTAACCAATCCAGGGGCAGTAAGCCGCGGGAGCTTATTTTAAGCTCCCGAAGGCCATATTTGTCATAAAGAGCAAATTTTATCCTGGAATTACCTATATCACATGCAAGAATCATGTTATCTGAGGCTCACATCCCCGAAATGGATCTTTTCGACGGTATCCCTGTCCGTTCTTAACATAAGGAATCCCTGTTCATCAACGTCCTCAAAAATTCCGCTTTTCGACATGTTTTCATCCTGAATCATAATTTTTTCCCCGAGCATTCTGCAGCGTTCTTTCCAGTCGTTAAGTACGCCTTCGGGATTTTCATCAATCCTGTCCAGGAGGTTTTCAAAGTTGTTTAATACGTCGCTAAGCACCCTTTCGCGCTCAACTTCCTGGTTAAGCTCTTTGTGTATAGAAGTGGGAGGGATAATGAAACTTCCCTGAAACATTGCCTGGTTAACGTTAAAGCCTATTCCAACAACAAGCTTATTGATCTTGCTGCCGCGGATTGTGGATTCCATGAGTATGCCGGCAATCTTGGAGCGCCCGACTAAAACGTCGTTGGGCCACTTGAGGTTTACCCTGATCTGGAACAGGTTCTCAAGAGTATATGAAACTGCAAGGGCTGCTGCAAAGTTGATCAGGTTTACCTTCTTTTCGCTTATTCTTCTTTTAAGGAGGATTGAAAAAGTCAGGTTCTGGTCCTTTGCGCTGTACCATTTCCTGTCTTTTCTTCCGCGGCCGTTATTCTGCTTTTCAGCCAGAAGAACGGTTCCGTCTGCATTCATGTCGCCTTCATCTTCGAGCAAAAGAGCGTTTGTAGATTCAACCTCCTCGCAGTAGATAAAGTTTCTTCCAATTACATCTGTATCCAGTTTTATTTCAAAATCTTCAAAATTGAACAAATTATACCTCGTTTATTTACACAAATTTAGCAATAGAAAGGGAAAAATAAAAATTCAATTCTTCTGCCCGCCCGCGATCAGCCATATTTCTTTAAAATCTGTCAAAATGTCCTGCTTTACGACAAAATGACATGCCTCCTGACAAAATGTCATTCATCCTGGGAGTTTTGAAATAAGAGGCCCTCAAAAAACGCCATTTTTCGCGGTTTTCAAGTTTGGCACGGCACTTGAGATAATATTAATACAGAAACAATAAAGGAGGATAAGATTATGGCAATCATAAAATTTGAACCCATGAAAGAGCTGGAGAATTTCAGCAACAGGATTCAGAGATACTTTGAAGATTTCCCGGCATTCGGGATGGATCTCTCGGGCGCTTTCAGCCCAAGGATTGATATTTCTGAAGATGACAAGCACCTTTATGTTGAGGCTGAACTTCCTGGAATCAGGAAAGAGGACTTAAAGATTACGCTCCACGACAACATTCTGACACTCAAAGGCGAGAAGAAGAGGGTTGAGGAGCAGAAGGATAAAAACTTCTACAGAAATGAGAGAACTTACGGCACTTTTACAAGAAGCTTTACACTTCCTGTTGAAGTGGATTCTGAGAAAGTTGACGCAAAATTTGAAGACGGTACTCTGTTGATCAAGATGGAAAAGATCAATCCGAAACCTGTCAATGAAAAAGAAATTAAATTATCATAAGAATATCGGGATGAGAGGAGCGGCAGAAATATAAATCTAAACTGTTTTCTGCCGCAGTTATTAACAAAGAAAGGGGAAATAATAATGGGAAAAATAATAGGAATTGACTTGGGTACTACTAACTCGTGCGTAGCGGTTATGGAAGGTAACGACCCGGTGGTTATTCCCAATTCCGAAGGCGGTAGGACAACTCCTTCTATCGTAGCTTTTACTAAAAACGGAGAAAGACTTGTAGGCCAGTCTGCAAAGCGCCAGGCTGTTACAAACCCGAAGAATACCGTTTTCTCTATAAAGAGATTTATGGGAAGAAGAATGGATGAGGTTACTTCAGAGATGACTAAAGTGCCTTATCAGGTTGTTGCCGGCGACGGTAACTCGGCACGCGTCAAGATAGGCGACAGGGTGTATTCACCACCTGAAATCAGCGCTATGATTCTTCAGAAGATGAAGAAGACCGCGGAAGACTATCTTGGCCAGGAAGTAACTGAAGCAGTTATTACAGTTCCTGCTTACTTTAACGATTCACAGCGCCAGGCCACAAAAGATGCCGGTGAAATTGCAGGTCTTAAGGTTAGAAGAATTATTAACGAACCTACTGCAGCAGCCCTGGCTTACGGCCTTGATAAAAAAGGTAAAGACGAGCTTGTAGCTGTTTATGACCTTGGCGGCGGTACATTCGACGTTTCAATACTTCAGCTTGGAGAGGGAGTTTTTGAAGTTAAATCCACCAATGGCGACGGCCACCTTGGCGGCGATGACTTTGACCAGAGGGTAATAGATTTTCTGGCCGATGAGTTCAAGAAACAGGAAGGCATCGATCTTAGGAATGATCCGATGGCCCTTCAGAGGCTCAAGGAAGCAGCTGAAAAGGCAAAAATCGAACTGTCCAACTCACTGCAGACAGACGTAAATCTGCCTTTTATTACAGCTACACAGGAAGGCCCGAAGCACTTAAATATCACGATTTCACGCGCTAAATTCGAACAGTTAATTGACGACCTGATTGAAAGAACAGCAGGACCATGCGAAAAGGCTATGCGTGATGCCGGTGTAACTCAGTCACAAATCGACGAGGTTATACTTGTCGGCGGTTCAACCAGGGTTCCGAAGGTTCAGGAACTGGTAAAGAGATTGTTCAACAAAGAGCCTCACAGAGGTGTTAACCCTGATGAAGTAGTGGCAATAGGCGCTTCTATACAGGGCGGCGTACTTACCGGCGACGTAAAAGACGTCCTCTTGCTGGATGTTACTCCTTTGTCGCTCGGTATAGAAACTCTTGGCGGAGTTATGACGACTTTAATTCCGGCCAATACAACAATACCTACAAAGAAAAGCGAGATATTCTCAACGGCAAGCGACAGCCAGCCCTCAGTTGAAATTCACGTGCTGCAGGGTGAACGTTCAATGGCCAGTGACAACAGAAGTTTAGGCCGCTTCCATTTGGATGGAATTCCGCCTGCACCAAGAGGCATTCCTCAGATCGAAGTGACATTTGACCTTGATGCCAACGGTATTCTGCACGTAAGTGCCAAGGACCGTGGAACAGGAAAAGAGCAGAGCATCAGAATCACATCTTCAGGCGGTTTGAATAAAGACGAAATAGAGAAGATGAAAAATGATGCAAAGTCTCATGCAGCTGAAGACAAGAAGAGAAAAGAAGGTATCGAGATCAAGAACCAGGCTGACAACCTTGTCTTCCAGACAAAGAAACAGCTTGATGAAATGAAAGATAAGATACCGGCTGATTCCAGGAACAGGCTTGAAAGTGAAATCAAGAAAGTGGAAGACGCTGTTGCAAGCAATAATTCCGATACGATTAAAGCTGCTACAGATTCACTCAACAAGGTCTGGAACGAAGTTGCTTCCCAGCTCTATCAGCAGTCCGGTGCTCAGGGCGGACCTCAGGGACAGCCAGAGCAGGGCGCTCAGGGCGGAGCCCAGCAGCAGGAAGCCGGCAAGGAAAAAGACGTGCAGGATGCTTCCTACGAAGTAGTTGATGAAGAAGAAAAGAAAAAGAAACAGTAATCATTCGTTAAGCAGGGCAGAGTCTTAGAAAGCCTGCCCTGCTTATTCCAAATAACTTTCCGGTTCCCTTTACAAAAAAAGTTTGAAATTATGTTTACGGAAGTGTTATAACTATGAATTTTATAAAAATAAAATTTTTACAAAGGAGGAGCAAAATGGAAAACAATAAGGATCTCGTTCAGGTACAGGAAGCCCAGAAAACAAACTGGGATGAAGCCCTTGAAAAAGAAAGCTGGGTTGGCCCGTTAGTAGACATATATGAAACCGATGAAGCATATACTTTAATTGCCGACATGCCGGGAGTTTCAAAGGAAAATGTCAGAATAAAACTTGAAGACGGCGACCTGGTAATTATGGGCAGGATCGATTTTGGCGAAAGGATCAGCAAAAGATATATCTTAAATGAAACTCAGATAGGCAACTTCTACCGCAAGTTCCACATTTCAGACGGCGTAGACGACTCGAAAATAGATGCCCGACTGGAAAACGGCCAGCTTATAATTCACATGCCGAAGCATGAAAGATTGAAACCCAAAAACATAGAGATAAAGTAATATCTCCTTTCTTGAAACCCGCCCCCATTGGCGGGTTTTTTATTTTTACCCATCATCAGAAGAATATAAGAGATTAACGCCCGCTGAAATTAATTACTGTGCGTCATTTTGTTTTAACGCAAACGTGCTTATTTTTACTTCGCTTATTTTAATATATGACACTTTAAATTAAATCCGGTAAAATTATTTTATTCATCAGGCAATGAAGAACATACTTCTTATTCTCGTTGTAATTGCATTTGCAGGCCTTACGTACCTGAATAAACCAGGCGCCACACTTACCTCAGAGGTGAAGCCGGACTTAAAGGAAAAGAGTTACCATAACGGGATCCTGAAAAATACGCCTTATCCTTCTGTTGCCAGCTACAGGATCAGGACTGAACTTAAGCCCGAAGCAAAAACACTGGAGGTCTACGAGGAGCTTACGTGGATAAATAAAACCAGCTATCCGGCGGCTGAAATAATGCTCCACCTTTACCCGAACGCTTTTAGAAACAGCAGGACAGAGTACTTTAAGGGAAGGGAGGCTGAATTTTCCAGTGACTGCTGTTCAGGCATATTCCTTAAAAGCGCCAGCCTTGATGACAGCCCAGTTGAACTCCACTACGTCCACACTGAATCAGACAATCCTTTTGACAGCACGGTGGCAAAAGTGGTGCCGGGAAAAAGTGTTAACCCGGGCGATTCAGTAAAGCTTAAATTTACTTACCGCGTGCCTGTACCCAGGTCGATACAGCGCTTCGGCTATGCCGCAGGGCGCGACTTTTACTTCGTCTCCCAGTGGTTCATAAAGGCAGGAGTCTTTACGGATGGCAAATGGATCTGCAGCGAGTATCACCCATTTACCAATTTCTTCTCCGACTTTGGAAATTATGAGGTTAGCGTTACGGTCCCGGAAAAGTATACCGTTGCCTCAAGCGGGGTATTGGCGGAAAGGAAAAACGCTCCCGGCGGCAAGGTTTCATACTTCTTCAGGCAGTCGGGCATACACGACTTTGCATGGATGGCCTCGGATAACATAATATCCAAAAACTCGGAATATATAAGGAGCGACAACAGCAGGATCACAATTAAAACTTTCGTCCAGCCGGAAAACGAAAAATATTTGGAGCGCTACGTACAGGCGGTTAAAAACTCGCTCACATTTTTTGAAAAGTTTATAGGGCAATATCCGTATCAGACAATTACAGTAGTGGATCTTCCAAAGACAAGCCGCTCACGGGGGATGGAATACCCGGCGCTTATTACGGTAAGAAGCGACCTTTTCTCACCGGTTGAAACCCTGTCGCCTGAATACGTAACCATCCATGAATTTACGCATCAGTATTTTTACGGCATGGCTGCAAACAATGAGGTTTATGAAGCCTGGCTGGATGAGGGGCTGGCCTCCTATCTGACAAATAAAATAATTGAACGCTATTACAGAAAAGCTCTCATTAACTTTAAGCTTTTCGGATATTACCCGGTTTTCGGCCTGGATTTTCTTTCTTACAGTGAGCTTCCGCTGGTTTATACTCTGGGGGATTATCCTGTGCCCGAAGGCATGCAGGCCCTTGCAGGATACTACATGAGCCCTTCTTCTTCAGCAATTGCAGATACCTCGTATAAGCTGCCCGAGGTTCAAAGCTATGTGGTCTCAGGCTACTATAAACCCGAGCTTATGCTCATATCGCTGGAAAGATATTTAGGGCGCGATAAGGTGCTTTCAATACTGAAGGATTTTTTCAGCTCATACAGGTTTACCCACCCCACGGGAAAAGATTTTATTGGTACCGTTATGAAGCTCTCGCCTGAAGATATGACCTGGTTCTTTAATAACCTCTACACATCTTCGGCAACGTTTGACTACAGGATAAAATATGTAAAGAGTACGGGAAGGAAAGATGAGTATGAAGTTATGGCCGAAAGGCTTGGGGACGCCGTATTCAAAGAGGACGTGGCTTTGTATACGGACAGGGATACAATCATCCGGAAGTGGAACGGGGAGGAAAGATGGAAGAAGATCACTTTCAGAACACAGTACAGAGTAACAGGCGCAGAGATAGATCCCTATAGAAAAAACATTCTGGATCTTAATTATGCGAACAATTCTTACCTCCTGCACAACCAGTACGGGGGAAGCACAAATCTTACCGTGCGCTGGCTTTTCTGGATTCAGAACCTATTGTTAATAATAAGCAGCATCTCATGACCTTAAAATTAAAAGACATATTCCGCCCGGCCCTGAGACTGCTTGGGCATAATCATAAATTTATCTGGCTCTACTGGGGCACTAACCTTGCCTTTGCCGTCGTACTGTCGCTTCCGCTTTACTATCTGCTTAGCGACAACCTTATAAATTCATCCTTAAGCGACAGCCTCAGCTCCGGCTTTGACTATATATGGTACCTGCAGTTCAGGAACCTCTATAAGACAAATATCGGTGAGATCCCTTACATGATATACGGGGTTGCAGGTATCTACGTCCTGATCCAGACCTTTTTCTTAGGCGGGCTCATTTCTGTTTATAACAATTCAAAGAAGAACCACTACGTCGATTTCTTCTTCGGGGGCGTAAAGTACTGGTACCGCTTTACAAAGGTGCTTCTTCTCTCACTGATATTTTATGCGCTGGCATTTGAGTTCAATGACCTGACGGGAAAGCTTCTAACGTACCTGTTTTCAAACCAGGAAAAGATAATATTTGAATTCATACTGAGGGCTTCGCGCTATATATTCCTAATTTTCCTTCTTGGAATGGTGACTGTTGTTGGCGATTATCTTAAGGTTGCACTTGGTACAAAGGACAGCAGCAGAATTTTCCCTGAGATCTACCCTCTTTTAATGTTCCTGAAAGAGAACTTCAGCCGTGTGTTCATGGTCTTCTTTCTTACTGCACTGATGGGTGCTTTGGGTGCAATTGTCTACAATTTCCTGAACGACCTGCTTCCCAGGAGCCACTACCTTTACTTACTTCTTACCTTTATTCTTCAACAATTCTTAATTATATTTAGATTATCAATAAAAATGCTGTTTACAGCAACAGAAGTCATTTTATACAAAGATATCAATGCTCAGGTCATACCTGCGCAGGTTGAAGAAGTCATTTAGGAGAAGTAATGTCGATTTTACCAATAACAATTTACGGCGACAAGATATTAAGGGAGAAAACCAAGCCGGTTAGTGATGTTGATATACAGACGATAAAGGAAATTAAGGCTATGTTTGCAACCATGCGCAACGCCAACGGCATTGGCCTTGCGGCAAACCAGGTCGGCCTTAACAAGTCTATTTTTGTAATAGACGTTTCCCCGGTCGAGGGCTACGAGAAGATAAAACCTATAGTAATGATAAATCCAAAGATCATTCTTACCTCCGATGATAAGATCCAGATGGAGGAAGGGTGCCTGAGCGTGCCGAACTTAAGAGCCGGGGTAATACGCCCCAAGGAAATAAAGGTGGCATACCAGGATACGGACATGAATGAGCTTACACTTGAGGCCAATGAGCTATTTGCACGCGTTATTCAGCATGAATTCGACCACCTGCAGGGAGTCTTCTTTACAGACAAAATTTCTGAAGAGGAGAAAAAGAAGGTTAAAAAAGAGCTCAACAGAATTAAAACCCGCAAAATTGACGTTGATTACCCAATAGCTGACAAGGACTGAAACTCGTAATGAAAATTATATTTATGGGCACCCCGGACTTTGCGATACCCTCACTAAAGGCGCTCATTGAAAGCCGCCACAGTGTTGTGGCAGTTGTAACTACTCCGGACAAGGAAAGAGGGCGCGGACAGAAAGTAACATTTACCCCGGTTAAGGAATTTGCACTTCAGAATAACATTGAAGTGCTTCAGCCTGTTTCGCTTAAAGATGAAAGTTTCATAAGCCGCCTGAAAGAGCTTGAGGCCGACCTGTACGTTGTTGTGGCTTTCAGGATCCTTCCCAAAGAGGTTTATACAATTCCCAAAAAAGGAGCATTTAACCTGCACGGCTCTTTACTGCCTAAGTACCGCGGGGCAGCACCCATACAGTGGGCAGTAATAAACGGAGAGAAGGAAACGGGGCTTACAACTTTCTTCCTGCAGGAGAAGGTTGATACAGGAAATGTTATCTTAAGAGAAAAGGTGGACATTCTGGACACTGATGACTTCGGGAGCCTGCACGACAAGATGAGTCCCGTTGGGGCAGACCTGGTTCTCAGGACTGTGGACCTAATTGAAAAAGGGGATGTAAAGGTTGAATCGCAGGACAATTCAACTGCAACCCCGGCGCCCAAAATTACAAAAGAAACGGCCACTATTGACTGGACTAAACCTGCTTACGAAATCCATAACCTGATACGAGGGCTTTCGCCATATCCCGGGGCGTTTTTTACGCATAACGGGAAAGTAATTAAAATCTACAAGTCATCCCTCAACTGCGAGAGGAAGCTCACTCCGGGGGAAATATACCAGACAAAGACCGAAGCTACAGTCGGCTGCGGCATAGACGCCTTAAACCTCCTGGAAGTCCAGATCGAAGGCCGCCGCCGCATGGGAATTGAAGAATTCTTGAGGGGATACAAATTCTGATATATTTCCTTTTCAAAAGATGACTGGATATGCTTCCTGGGGCCTTTAGCCAATACGGTCACACATTTCCTAAACATGTCGCGGCTGACGCGGCTTGGGGTGTGGTTGGGATTCGGTACCCGGGGTTCCTGCACCCCTTACGGGGTTTGTCACCCCGGGCTACAAACAAAGCGCACCTTTCGGTGCTTATCAAGTGCATAAATTAAAATGCTTTCCTCTTTCATTGGCCTTAACTTGAGACCAATGACTGTGACAACAGAAAACAGCCTTATTAACTTTGAACCTTGAACAATTGCCCCTTCTTTCCTTTCTGCATTTTTCTCGTTATAATAAAAAATATGTCATTTAATGCGGAATACCTGCTGCAATCATATAATAACATGAGAGAAAAAGAGGGCAAGAAATGGATTATAAAAATAATATTCTGGAACTCATTGGGAATACCCCATTAGTTAAGCTCCAGAGGGTGAACAGGGGACTTAAGCCTCAGATCTTTGCCAAGCTTGAATCATTTAATCCGGGCGGAAGCGTCAAGGACCGCATCGGGGTGGCAATGGTTGAGGATGCTGAAAAAAGAGGCGCACTTATGCCGGGGGGAACCATCATTGAAGCTACAAGCGGTAACACGGGTATAGGCCTGGCGCTTGCTGCCGCGGTTAAAGGCTATAAATCGGTCTTTGTCTGCACAGACAAGGTGAGCGTTGAAAAGATAAACTACCTCAAGGCCCTGGGCTCCGAGGTGATAGTGGTCTCAAATGCGGTTAAGCCCGAGAGCCCCGAGTACTACGTAAACGTTGCCAAAAGAATTGCACGCGAGACCTCAAACTCAATTTTCATGTACCAGTACTCAAACCCGGCAAACCCTGCCATACACTATCAGACTACGGGTCCTGAACTCTGGCGCCAGACGGACGGGAAGATCACTCACTTTGTAACCAATATCGGTACAGGGGGCACAATAAGCGGGACGGGAAGATTCCTTAAGGAAAAGAATCCCAATATTAAAGTAATTGCTGCCGACCCCGTGGGCTCAATATTTAAGGAGTACAAGGATTACGGCGTTATTACTGAAGGTACACCTTACCTCGTTGAAGGTATCGGGCAGGACTGCATCCCCGAGAACGTGCATTTTCAGTATATCGACCAGATAATGACCGTAACCGATAAGCAGTCATTTGCCGCTGCCCGTAAGCTTACGCGTGAAGAGGGAATTTTCTGCGGCGGCAGCACGGGTACTAACCTTCACGCTGCACTTTTAATAGCACAGGAATTAAATGAAAATGACGTATTGGTTTTTGTTGTAAGCGATACGGGAGAACGATACCTGTCAAAGTTCCACAATGAAGAGTGGCTCAGGGAAAAAAGGCTCCTCCTTAATGCGGCCAGAACGCTTGGTGATATATCAAAAGCCAAAAGATCGGGAAATATCAAAAAGCTTATCTCCATTGAAGCACACGATAAAATAAAATCTGCAATCAAGCTCATGAATGAGAAGGGGATCTCTCAGCTTCCTGTAATGGATGAGGGGCAGGCAGTAGGAAGCCTCCGCGAGCCGAAGTTTATGGCGGCCGTTCTGGAAAACCCGGCACTCATGGAAGAGGAGGTCTCAAAGCTAATGGTTGAAACTTTTCCTGTCCTGGACGCGAATGCCGATCTTTCAGAGGTAAAAAAGCATCTTACGCGTACAACTGCCGTCCTGGTTGCAGAATATGGGCGCCTGGTGGATCTTGTAACAAGATACGACCTGATTGAATATTCAGATTTCTATCAGTAATTTTTAATACTTAAAATAAAAAGGAATTACCATGGGATTTTCAACTGATGCTATTCATGCCGGGCAGAGGCCTGACCCAACAACCGGCGCCGTAATTACTCCGATCTATCAGACATCAACCTACGCACAGGAGGAACTGGGCAAACACAAAGGGTACGAATATGGAAGGACCCAGAACCTGACCCGTGAGGCGCTTGAAACAAACGTCGCCACGCTTGAAAAAGGAAAGTACGGAATTGCATTTGCCTCAGGCCTTGCAGCCGAGCACGCCCTTATGAGCCTCGTTAAGGCGGGAGATCATGTTATAGGCTCGCATAACGTTTACGGCGGAACTTACCGCCTCTTTGAACTTGTGATGAAGGACTTTGGAATTGAATATTCCTGGGTTGATACCAGCGACCCCTCAAATATTGAAAAGGCAATAAAGAAAAATACAAAGCTCGTTTTTCTTGAAACCCCCACAAACCCAATGCTCGTTCTTACAGATCTCGCGGAAGCTGCAAAGGTCTGTAAAAAGCAAAACCTGATCAGTGTAGTGGATAACACATTTATGAGCCCTTATTTCCAGAATCCTCTTACATTGGGAATAGACATTGTAATTCACAGCTCCACAAAATACATCAACGGCCACAGCGACGTTATAGGCGGAATTCTTATTACAAGCAATGATGATATTCATAAACGCTTAAGATACATTCAGAATGCCGCAGGCGGCGTGCCATCGCCTTTTGACTGCTGGCTTATACTCCGTTCTACAAAGACGCTTGCCGTCAGGATGGAGCGTCATAACTCTAACGCCATGGCGCTGGCTGAATACTTTAATAAGTCGGGCCTGGTTGAAAGGGTAATCTATCCGGGGCTTCAGACGCATCCACAGCATGAGCTTGCAAAAAAACAGATGCGGGGTTTCGGCGGAATGATTTCGCTTGAGGTGGGGGATGAAAAGAAGGCCCGTAACCTCCTTAAAAGCGTAAAAGTATTTACTCTGGGAGAAAGCCTGGGAGGCGTTGAAAGCCTCATCTCGCATCCATCTTCAATGACGCACGCCTCGGTGCCGAAAGCCGAGAAGGAAAAGTTCGGACTTACAGAAAGCCTCGTCCGTTTGTCAGTTGGACTTGAGGACGTGGAGGACCTGATTGAAGACATAGAAAGAGGGTTGAAAATATGAAGTTAAAACCATATTATACCCGTGTGTAAAAAACTTATAACAAGAAAGGAAATAAAGGACCAAAATAAATAATAGAACGACAGTTTTAAGTCTTATGTTTTAAGGCCCTGCCGGAACGTGAAACTTAAAACCCACTATTCAACCTGAGGAGGTTTTATGGCTTCTGAGTCTAACGTCAAAAACAATAACAAGGTTGTTGACGACACAAAGTATTCCATGGATACGCACCTGATCTATGGAAAGAATATCACCACAAAATGGGATTATTCGCACCACGTGGTTTCACCAATATCTTCTTCAACTACATTCCGCCTGGATTCTGTGGAAAGGGGAGCCCAGGGCTTTATAAGCTTTGCCAATACCCCGAGCATGCGGGAAGATGAAACACCCATATATATATACGACAGGCTTGGTGAGCCGAATAAGGATATACTGGAAGAAAACCTGGCCTACGTGGAAAAAGGGGAAACGGCCGTAACGTATGCCTCCGGCATGGGCGCAATCTCGGGCATACTGGGTGTGCTAACTAAATCAGGAGATGAAATTATAGCTCATAAAACACTCTACGGCTGCACAATTTCTCTGTTGGATAACTGGTATCCAAGGTATAACATAAAAGTAACTTATACAGATCTTACAGATCCCCAGAATCTGGAGAACCTGATAAATAGCGCTACAAAGGTAATATACTTTGAAAGCCCTGCCAACCCGAACCTCGTTATCATCGACATTGAAAAAATCGCTGAGATAGTAAAAGAGGTAAATAAGGACCGCTCTGAGGCTAACCAGATAAAGGTTGTAGTTGACAATACCTTCTCAACTCCTTACTGCCAGCGCCCGCTGGATTTTGGGGCCGACTTTGTTGTACACTCCCTTACAAAAGGAATTGGCGGCTTCGGAACCGATATGGGAGGCGTTGTAATAGGGAAAAAGACTTACCGCGATATGCTATTACTTTACCGCAAGGATTTTGGCGGGGTATTGAACACCAAGAGCGCATGGGCCATTCTGACCTACGGGCTTCCTTCACTTGCCGTAAGGCAGCGCCAGCAGATAAGGTCCGCACAGAGAATAGCTGAGTATTTAAGCCGCCATCCGAAGGTTGAATTTGTAAATTACCCCGGGCTTCCGGAATTCAGGTTCTATGAACTTGCAAAGAAACAGATGGTTGACTTTAACGGTAATTTTGCTCCCGGGAGCCTCATCTATTTTGTCCTTAAAGGTGCAACTGCCGAAGAAAGCCGCGAAAACGGAAGGCGCTACATGAACTATGTTGCCGACCATGCATACACAATGACTCTGGCCGTAAGCCTGGGGCACACGAGAACCTTAATTGAGCACCCGGCTTCAATGACGCACTCGGTTGTTCCCTCCGACAAGCTTTTTGAAAAGGGGATAGACCCCGGAGGAATAAGGCTTGCCATAGGCCTTGAAAACACAGACGATCTCCTTACTGACCTGGAAGAGTGCCTGAAGGTAGTTTAATTTTAGAAATGACTAGCCCCGACCTTTAGGTCGGCGGTTAAGGATTTGTCAACACCCAGGGGCTTTAGCCACAGATTTTCGCCGTATGGTCTGGGGCTAAAGCCCAAACGAGAGTGATGGATATCCGGAACCCCGAGCTAAAAGCTCGGGGCTAGTCAGGTTTAGTTTATTCAGCCAAAATCCGCCACTTTCCCATCAAAACACCTCTCTATGGTGCTTTCCCTTTTTGCTTTTTTATTCAGCTTTTATTTGATAGTTTTATGTGTCCGTTTTATAAAATTCTCAAAAAGGCAGATCATCTGTTATGGTTATATTGCAAAGCTTGATTTTCAGGAAATACCCTGAAATTGTTTTCGGTTTTAGTACTAAAATAAATTCTGATTCCCCGGCACCTTACTTTTTTAACCTCTCGCTTTCAGTGGGAGACGACCCCAAAAGGGTAAAACAGAACAGGCGCGAGTTCTTTCACGCGCTAAACCTCTCTGAAAAATCGGTCGCCCTGCAGAAACAGACACATAGCGACATATGCACCTATACGGAAAAAGCAGGCCTCTGCGGCGAAAGCGACGCCATGATTACAGACAAGAAAAACCTGGGGCTCGGCGTATCGGTTGCCGACTGCACACCGGTATTTCTCTATGACCCGGTAAATAAAGTTATCTCAGCCGTTCATTCGGGCTGGAGGGGAACGCAGAAAAGAATTCTTGCCAATACAATTGAGAAGATGGCAAAGGACTATAATTCCCGCGCTGAGGACCTCATTGCCTATATCGGGCCTTCAATAAGCCAGAATAATTACGAGGTGGGAGGGGAATTTACAGGCTTTTTTGACGAAAAGTACCTTAAACCCTCAGGTGACAAGTACCTGCTGGACGTTAAAGGGGCAAATCTCGACATCCTTCTTGATGCCGGGGTACAAAGATCAAATATTCAGGTTTCCACACTCTGTACTTTCCAGATGGAAAACCTGCTTCATTCCTACAGGCGCGACGGGCTGCATTCGGGAAGGCTCTTAGGCATAATTGCAATGAAGGACACA
The DNA here is from genome assembly GCA_025612375.1 of Ignavibacteria bacterium. Lineage (NCBI taxonomy): Bacteria > Pseudomonadati > Ignavibacteriota > Ignavibacteria > Ignavibacteria bacterium. The sequence continues at coordinate 21,048 of JAAXKN010000039.1, read as the reverse complement.
AATGAACGCTGAAAAAATTAAAATTATTCTAGGCTATGCAATGGTCTGCCTTGTCTGGGGCTCCACGTGGATGGCTATCAGGATAGGCCTTGATTCCGTTTCCCCGATTTTATCTGCAGGATTCAGGTTTTCACTAGCCTCTGTGGCCCTCTACCTTTATATGAAGTACAAGGGGGTTAAAATACAGACCGACAGGCGCTCCATTGTGCTTTACATAATTCTTGGTGTATTCTCATTTGTAATTCCTTTCGGACTTTCCTATTGGGGACAGAACTATATACCAAGCTGGCTTGCCGCAATTTTGTTTGCTGTGATGCCCTTTTTTGTCCTTATTTTTTCGCGCATGGCAATCCCGCAGGATAAGATACACAGCGACAAGATAGCTGCCATGGTAATGGGGTTTTTAGGCATTATTATCATTTTTTCAAAGAATCTCTCATGGGATTCAGGCTTCAGTTTCTGGGGGATGATTGCCATTTTACTCGGGGCCGTCCTGCAGGCTGCAATTGCCGTAATGGTCAAAAAATATGGCGAGCACCTGCATCCCTTGTCAATGAATTTTATACCGATCCTCATCTGCGGGGTTTCACTTACAATAGCAGGGCTCATTTTTGAAGACGTTTCAGCCATAAAGCTCGATTCGAAAGCGCTGATTTCAATTGCATATCTGGCCATTTTCGGCACAATTCTCACTTTTACAACGTATTACTGGCTGCTGAAGAGAATAAACATTATTTTGCTATCGCTTACTTCTTTCGTTACCCCTATTGTTGCCATGATACTGGGTGCGGTCTTTATGGGTGAAATACTTACCTCAAGGGATTTAATCGGAAGTTCATTAGTGCTTATAGCAATTTTATTTGCTAATTTTAAGGGCCTTAAAAATTACTTCGTAGTGCAAAGAGCAGGTGTAAATGATTAACGTTATAAGAATTAAAAAAGCTACTTTTTACGGCTATCACGGATTTTTCTCAGAGGAACAGAACCTGGGTGGAAAGTTCGAGGCCGATGTGGATATCTACACAAACTTCCTGGATGCCTCGGGGCACGACAGCCTGAAGGAAACCGTAGATTACGACAAGGTGTATAAGTACATCTGCAAACTGGCTCTTGAAAAAAAGTATAAACTCATTGAAACCCTGGCCATGCATATTGCCGACGGGCTCCTGAGGGATTTTACGAAAATAGAGAAAGTTGCCGTAAGGGTAAGAAAAATTAACGTCCCTGTAGGCGGCTACGTGGACTATGTTGAAGCTGAGGTTGTAAAGGGCAGAGAGGAAATTTAATTTGAACATTATACATTCCGAAAACGTTAAAGGGTTATGACTGAAAATATATTTCTGGGACTTGGATCCAATAAAGGCAACAGGATAGACTTTCTTAAGGAGGCTGTAAGCAGGATACGTGCCGACAGGCAGACCCGTGTGGAAAAGGTCTCCTCGGTCTATGAAACAGAGCCATACGGCCTGAAGGAGCAGAACCCATTCCTTAACGCCGTAATACAGATCAGTTCAGAACGCTCTTTAATGGAGCTGCATCCGTGGATAAAAAATCTTGAAAAGGAAATCGGGCGCGTTGAAGGTCCTAAATGGGGCCCGAGGGAAATTGACATAGACCTTCTTTTCTACAACGATACCGTTTTCTCCAGCGAAAGGCTTACTGTTCCTCACAAGGAAGTCCTCTTAAGGGATTTTGTACTCGTGCCGCTGGTGGAAATAGCCCCGGAGTTTGAGCATCCGGTCTTAAAGAAAAAAGTTTCTCAAATAAACACCAGCGAGCTGGAAAAGCTGATACTTAAGAAATTGTCAACTGAGCTATAAATATTTTTTTCTAAAAACATTTGGGAGCTGGCATTTTGCTTAATACTGATATAAAGTTTATCGCTATTGAAGGAGTTATTGGAGCCGGTAAGACCTCTTTGGCCCACAAACTGTCTGAAAAAATAAGGGCCAATCTTGTTCTCGAACAGTTTGAACAGAACCCTTTCCTGGAGAAATTCTACTCGGACAGGAAACGGTATTCGTTTCAGACACAGATGTTTTTCCTTATTAACAGATTCAAGCAGCTTCAGCAGCTTAACCAGGAGAACCTCTTCAGCCAGTTCCTGGTCTCAGATTATATCTTTGATAAAGACAGGATATTTGCTTATTTAAATCTGGAGGGGGATGAGCTGAAGCTTTATGAGACACTTTTTCCCCTTCTGCACAGGGACTTAAGAAAACCTGATCTGGTGGTTTTCCTTCAGTCGAGCCTTGACAGGCTGATGCTTAACATTAAGAAAAGGAACAGAAGAATAGAACGTAACCTTACGCGCAGCTACATTGAAGAGCTGAGCGAGGCTTACAATAACTTCTTCTTTAAATATAACAGTACCCCTCTGCTCATTGTGAATACTACGGAAATTGATTTTGTGCATAATGAAAAGGACTTTGATGAACTCTATGCTCAGATATTCAGGAAAGACAGGGGAATAAATGAATACTTTAAACCCGAATCAAAAGGTTAGAAATGCTCTTTAGATTAATAATTTGGACAATAATTTTTTATTTTATCTTTAAGTTCATACGAAGAATTATAAATGTTTTTCTGCTGCAGAACAGCAGGCGCGGCAGCACTAGCGACAACAATATTCACGGCTCAAGTGTAAACCCGAACGGCCAGGCTCAGGCAAGGAACCATTATAATATCAGCCAGAAGGACATTGTGGATGCCGAGTTCGAAGATATAAAACCGGAAGAAGAAGAAAAAAAAGATAAAGATAACACCGGTAAAGAATAATTTTAGAGATCCTTTGTGTTTAAGAGATTATTATACAGCTTAATAAAAAACGCGTTTGCCCTGAAGGAAAACAAGTCCTCTGATATAGGCAAACCGGAAAACATACTCGTCGTAAGGCAGCATAACCAGCTTGGCGACCTGCTGGCATGCGTGCCATTTTTCAGGGCCTTAAAGGAAACTTATCCCCGGTCACGCGTTACAGTAATTGTTAGTCCCCAGAACGCTGCGGCAATTACTAAAAATAAGTATATTGACGAGTACTTTGTCTTTGACAAGAGAAAAATCTACTCACCTGCGTACTTTTCAAAGTTAAGGAATATTCTAAGAAAGCCATACGACCTTGCCGTTGTGCCTGTTACGGTATCCATATCTTTTACAAGCAACATTATGGCCCGCCTTGCAAACGCCCGGGTGAGGATAGGGGTTAAAGAGCTTAACGGAATGAAAAATGAGTACGATTTCTTTTTTGACAGGCGGGTTACAATGGATTGGAACAGGCATCCCGATCAGAACGTGTCGGAATTCTGCCTGGAGATAGTCCGTCCTTTCGGCATCAGTACAAACGACTACACCTCTGAAATTACTTATGATTCATCAGACAGTAAAGCTGCAGGTGATTTCATCCATTCCAACGGCCTTAAGGGGAAGGATATTTTAATAGGCCTTCACGTCGGAGCCGGCAAGCCCCCGAACCGCTGGCCCCTTATGAAGTACGCCGAACTGATTGAAAGGCTGAACAGTACTTACAGGGCAGGATTTTTCTTAACGGGCAGCTCTGCCGATATGGAAGAAATTTCTTATCTTACAAAGTATATTGCAGTCAAGCCTTCTTTATTCCTGAACCGCAGTATTCCTGAGGTTGCTGCGCTCGTTAGTGAGGCCGACCTGTTTGTTACAAACGATACGGGCATCATGCACGTGGCGGGAACCACGAAAACACCGCAGGTTTCCATTTTCGGCCCTACTAACCCTTATAACTGGGCGCCCAGCGGCAGCAATAAGGTTTTTATAAGAAAGTCTGATATAATTGACGACATTTCGGTTGATGAAGTATACGCTTTGTGTGAAAAGGCCCTTTCGGAAAAAAAACAGCTCTCTGAACTCAAACGCTGAGAGCCTATTATTAAGTCTATTATTACGAAAGATAAAACAATGCAGACCAACAGCCATCTTGCAGCAATTGACGTCGGCACTAACTCTTTCCACCTGATAGTGGTAAGAGTAAATGAGAACGGAAGCTTTGAAATAGTTGACCGCGAGAAGGAGGTTATCCGCCTGGGGCTTGGAAGCAGTCCCGATAAGAAACACATCCAGCCCGATGCCCAGGAAAGGGCCATTGCAACACTCAAGCGCTTTAAGACAATTGCCTCGTCATATGACGCCGTAATACGCGCCGTAGCAACGAGCGCCGTGCGCGAAAGCTTAAACCGCAATGAGTTCATTCAGAGGGTTTATGACGAAACAGGAATTGAGATCCAGGTTATAAGCGGAATTGAAGAGGCCCGTCTGATCTACCTCGGCATACTGCAGGCTGTTCCCGTATTCAACAGCAAGGTCCTCTGCATTGATATTGGGGGCGGAAGTACTGAAATGATAATAGGCCAGCAGGGAAGGATGCTTTTTGCAAAGAGCCTGAAGCTCGGTGCCGTGCGCTTAAGCCAGATGTTTTTTCCCGATTTTGAGGTCTCAAAGTCAGCCGTTGAAAAATGCACAAACTGGGTCTCAGGAGAAATCTACTCTACAGTAAAGGAGATAAAAAAGATCGGCTTTGAGACTGCCGTCGGGGCCTCAGGCACGATCATGGCTGCGGCACTAATGATACAGGCTAAAAAAAGCGGCTCAATGCCTGAAAATATGCTCCTTAATAACTATCAATTCCATCAGAATGACCTGCAGAAAGTTACAGACGCCGCGCTTAAGAAGGCAAGCGTAAAGGAAAGGAAAAAGATCAAAGGTCTGGATGAAAAAAGAGCCGACATAATTCCGGCAGGACTCATAATCTTAAACACTATCGTAAAAGCCCTGGGCCTCAAGGAAATGACTGTCTCAGGCTATGCATTAAGGGAAGGGACCATACTGGACTTTATGCACAAGATGAGGCCACTTGAGCGGAAAGCGGGAATTGAGGACATAAGGATGCAGAGCATCCAGAAGCTCGCCGAAATGTGCAACTACGACAAGGCTCATTCACAGCACGTATGCACCCTTGCGCTTCAGATCTACGACCAGATGGAGCAGGTCCATCTTTTAAGCCCGGAGAACAGGGAGTACCTTGAGGCTGCAGCCACTCTGCACGACGTGGGATACCATATTTCCCACTCACAGCACCATAAGCACAGCTATTATATCATCCGGAACGCAGAAATTCTGGGCTTCAGTGAAAATGAAATTGAGATCATTGCGCAGACAGCCCGCTATCACAGAAAAAGCTACCCCAAACCGAGCCATAGTGATTATAGCAAGATGGCTGAAAAAGACAAGACGGTTATAAGAAAACTGGCTTCCATATTGAGGGTTGCAGATTCACTCGACCGCACTCACGCGTCCTTAATTGAAAGGATTAAAGTGAATGTGGATCCCAAAACTATCCACCTGACCCTATTTCACAACAGCGAATACCCTGAAATTGAGCTCTGGAACCTGGAAAGGAGAAAAACACTCATGGAAGAGGTTTTCAGCCGTGAAGTTACAGTTTCCACGGAAAAAGACGGACTTAAAGAAGCCGCAAACAACTGAAGCATTCCTCCCCGTAAACCCTGTTTTTATGAGGTCTTACAAATTTCCCCCGTAAAATCAATAAATTTTGCTTTTGATTTTACTCGTCATTATATTTGATAACTAAAATATTAAACCAGAATCAGATTATGCAAAAAGTATACATTAAAGATCTATCGCAATATGTAGATCAGACAGTGACCTTAAAAGGCTGGCTCTACAATAAAAGATCCAGCGGAAAGGTAAAATTTGTAATCCTAAGGGATGGTACAGGCCTCCTTCAGTGCGTCGTATTTAAGGGAAATGTTTCCCCTGAAGTTTTTGAAACGGCTGACAGGCTTGGGCAGGAATCTTCCCTCGAGATTACAGGAAAAATTAAAGCAGAACCCCGCGCTGTAGGCGGCTATGAAATGGATGTAGTGGACCTCAAGGCGATCTCAGAGTCGACAGACTACCCGATTACACCTAAGGAACACGGAGTTGAATTCCTCATGGATAAGCGCCACCTGTGGCTCCGTTCCCAGCGCCAGGTAGCCATACTCAAGATCCGCCACAGAATAGTTAAGGCTATACGCGACTTCTTTGACGACCGCGGCTTTACACTTATGGATGCTCCTATTATTACACCGAGCGCCTGTGAGGGTACGTCTACTTTGTTTGCTACAGATTATTTTGACTTAGGGAAGGCTTACCTCACACAGTCAGGACAGCTTTATGCCGAGGCAGGCGCCATGGCCTTAGGGAAAGTTTATTCCTTTGGACCTACATTCCGCGCTGAAAAGTCGAAGACCAGGCGTCACCTTACTGAGTTCTGGATGGTTGAGCCTGAAGTTGCCTTTAACGACCTCAATGATAACATGGATCTTGCTGAAGAATTCCTGGAATACATTGTCCAGTCTGTCTTAAAAGACAGGGCAGAGGAGCTGAAGATCCTTGAGCGCGACACAACAAAGCTTGAGACGGTAAAAAGACCTTTCCCGAGGATTTCCTATGATGAAGCAGTTGAAATCCTTCATAAAAACGGAATTGAATTTGAATACGGTAACGACCTTGGCGGAACAGACGAAACAGTTGTCTCAAGCCAGTTCGACCGTCCTGTAATGGTACACCGTTACCCGGCAGAAGTAAAGGCATTTTATATGAAGCGCGACCCTGAGAACGAGAACCTCGCTCTGGCCGTTGACGTGCTTGCTCCTGAGGGCTACGGCGAGATCATCGGCGGAAGCCAAAGGGAAGAAAACCTGGATTTTCTGCTTGAAAGGATCAAAAAGCAGGAGCTTCCGCAGGAAGCTTTTGAATGGTACCTGGATTTAAGGCGCTTTGGTTCAGTACCCCATTCCGGTTTCGGGCTTGGAATTGAAAGGACTGTTGCCTGGATATGCGGCCTGGAACACGTTCGAGAGACTATTCCATTTGCAAGAATGATCTACAGGAACACTCCGTAGGTTAAATCCGGAACTTTAATTCACAATTTAACCCTGAATGAGCCTTTAGTTTAAGGCCCGTTCAGGGTTAAGTGGATTTAATTGTAAGTTCCTTTAGGATTTTGAAATCAGTTTTTAGGATTTATAATTTATGCCTTTAGAATTAATATTATTTATATTTTTCGCACTTATAGCCGCAGTTTCATCTGTAGTTATGGTCACAAGGCCAAATCCTGTAATGAGCGCAATATTCCTGGTCATAAACTTCTTTGCACTTGCAGGATTGTACCTTATACTTCATGCACAGTTTATTGCTGTGGTGCAGGTGATCGTTTACGCGGGTGCAATTATGGTGCTGTTCTTGTTTGTTCTGATGCTTCTGAATACAAAAAGCGAACACAAGCTCTTAAGCGGGCAGAATAAAATCAAGATTTTTGCCATTGTGCTTGCTGCTTTTGTGTTTTGCCAGATTGCATACCTTGTGTTTTTCTCTTCCCCTTCAAAAAGCCTTTCCCCCGATGTTGCCCAAAGTATTAAGGCCGGCACTGTTGAAGAGATAGGTAAACAGCTCTATACAAATTATCTGCTCCCGTTTGAAGCCGCCGGTTTCCTTCTCCTGGCTGCTACGGTAGGTGCACTGGTTCTTGCAAAAAAGAAATTTGATTAAAATCTGACCATATCCCGGTAAAATTTACTTAAGACAAAAATTATGAATGTAATACCAATTGAATATTATCTGACCCTGAGCGCTTTTATGTTTGCTACAGGTGTCACCGGCGTACTTATAAGGAAAAACGCAATAGTAGTCTTTATGTGCATTGAGCTCATGCTTAACTCGGCCAACCTGACGCTTGTTGCTTTTTCATCATACCTGGGAAGTTCTGCAGGGCATATCTTTGTATTTTTTGTTATGACCGTTGCGGCTGCTGAGGCTGCAGTAGGGCTTGCTGTTATTATAGCTATATTCAGAAATAAATTAACTGTTAACATAGACGAGATCAACATCTTTAAGTGGTAAAGAATTAATGGTCAACTATATTTATCTTACAATCCTGCTCCCCCTTTTAGGTTTTCTAATTAATGGGGTTTTTGGAAAAAGAATTAATAACGAAAAGATAACCGGCATAATAGGTTCGGGCAGCGTCGGCCTGTCTTTTATAATTGTTCTTGTGACTTTCTTCCAGACACTTCAGCTTCCGGCGGGGGACAGAAGACAGGAAATTGAACTTTTTACGTGGCTTAGCGCAGGCGGCCTTAATATTAAGGTTGCGTATCTCGTCGACCAGCTTTCGCTTGTTATGGCACTGGTAGTTACAGGCGTGGGGTTCCTTATCCATGTTTATTCAATCGGCTACATGCACGGAGACAAGAGCTTCTGGCGCTTTTTTGCATATCTTAACCTCTTTATCTTTGCAATGATGAACCTGATACTGGCCAATAACTTTGTACTCTTGTTCTTAGGATGGGAGGGCGTGGGCTTATGCAGCTATCTTTTAATAGGATTCTGGTACAACAGGAAGTTCGAAAAAGGCACTACAAGCCAGGCCGCAAAGAAAGCGTTTGTTGTTAACAGGATAGGCGACTTCGGATTCCTCCTCGGAATGTTTTTAATTTTCATGACTTTCGACAGCCTGAACTTCCAGGAGGTATTCTCAAAGGCTGAACTTTTCCCGGTAAGCGAGAAAGTTTTCAGCTTTATTGCTCTTTTCCTTTTTATCGGTGCAACCGGAAAATCGGCCCAGATCCCGCTTTTCGTATGGCTTCCGGACGCTATGGCGGGTCCGACTCCTGTATCGGCCCTTATTCACGCCGCCACCATGGTTACAGCAGGCGTTTATATGGTTGCCCGCTGCTCAATTATTTTTGCCTCTGCACCGGCAGTTATGACTTTAATTGCTGTTGTAGGACTTCTGACGGCTTTCTTTGCCGCAACCGTGGGACTGGTGCAGAACGATATTAAGAAGGTTTTGGCCTACTCAACCGTAAGCCAGCTGGGCTACATGTTCCTGGCCATGGGTGTTGGAGCCTTTACTTCAGGCATTTTCCACGTAATGACGCACGCCTTCTTTAAGGCCCTTCTGTTCCTTGGTGCAGGCTCTATAATCCACTCCATGCACGACGAGCAGGATATAAGGCATTTCGGTGGACTTAAAAAATACATGCCTAAAACCTACATGACATTTTTAATTGCAGCCCTTGCTATTTCCGGATTCCCGGGGCTTTCGGGATTTTTCAGCAAGGATGAGATCCTGTGGTATGCATATGCACAGGGTAATATTCTTCTCTGGATCGTTGGCGTGCTTACGGCAGTTATGACGGCTTTTTATATGTTCCGCCTTGTGTTCCTGACTTTCTATGGGAAGGAGAAGTTCTCTCATGAGGTTCATCCGCATGAGTCTCCTTCTGTTATGACGGTGCCTTTAATGGTGCTTGCATTCCTGTCTGTAGTTGGCGGCTATATAGGTCTTCCTGCCGTTTTCTCGGGCGAAGGCGGAAACCTTTTTGAAAGCTGGCTTGCCCCCATATTCACGAGTGCCGAAAGGAAGCTTGAATTCTACGGCTCGCATTCGCACGCTGAAGAGTTCCTTTTGATGTTTGTTTCGGTTGCAGCAGCATTGTGCTCAATATACTTTGCTTACTACGTTTATACAAAGCGTCAGGACATTGCAGAGAGGACTTCCTGGAAGCTCAGGAAACTCTACAACCTTCTTCTCAATAAGTACTATGTTGATGAATTCTATGAGGCCGCAGTAGTTCAGCCTTTGCAGAAGGGGTCAGAGGCCTTGCTCTGGAAATTCACGGACAGTAAAATTATAGACGGAGTTGTTAACGGATCCGCTGCCCTTATAAACAGGACGGCCTCCTTTATCCGTCGTTTTCAAACAGGTGTCGCTCAGTTCTATGCCCTCATAATGATGGTGGGTATAGCAGTTGCTTTATTCTGGATAATTATAAGCCTATAATATATGGAAAACAGCCAATTACTTACGTATTTATTATTTTTGCCGCTGGCAGGAAGCCTACTTCTGTTATTCATTGATAAAAACAGGGAACAGCTAATCAGGTGGACGGGCCTTGCAGTTTCACTTGCCGCATTCATACTGTCACTGGCCGTATTCATGCAGTTTGACGGCTCCAAAGCGGGCTTTCAGTTCATTCACAACATCGTCTGGATCAGTAACCTTAATGTAAGTTACCACATAGGCGTTGACGGTATTTCCATACTGATGGTTATGCTTACAACTTTCCTCACCCCTATTACACTGTTCTCGAGCTGGGGAAGCATAAAGAAAAAAGTTAAGGAATTTACCTTCTTCATGCTTCTGCTTGAAGTGGGCATGCTTGGAGTATTTGTTTCACTGGATCTCTTCCTGTTCTACATTTTCTGGGAAGCAATGCTTATCCCTATGTACTTTATAATTGGTATCTGGGGAGGCGAAAAGAGGATCTATGCTTCGGTGAAGTTCTTTATTTACACCATGTTCGGAAGCCTTTTAATGCTTATTGCCATTATCTGGCTTGGAATATACGCTGCCAAATTTACCGGGTCATTTACAACAAACCTGCTTGAACTATATAAGATCGGTCCAGCCGTGCCGCAGGAAGTTCAGCAGTGGATGTTCCTGGCATTCCTTTTAAGCTTTGCAATTAAGGTTCCCTTGTTCCCGTTTCACACCTGGCTGCCTGATGCGCACGTTCAGGCGCCGACGTCAGGAAGCGTTATACTGGCCGGCGTGCTGCTTAAGATGGGAACCTACGGCATTTTAAGGTTCTGCCTGCCCCTCTTCCCGCAGTCGGCAATGAAATTTGCGCCCTTTGTCTCGGTCCTTGCCGTAATCGGAATCATCTACGGGGCCCTTGTTGCAATGGTGCAGAAGGATATGAAGAAGCTGGTTGCCTATTCATCGGTTTCACACCTGGGCTTTGTTGTCTTAGGCATATTTGCACTTACAACCGAAGCAATACAGGGAAGCGTAATTCAGATGGTGAACCACGGGCTTTCTACGGGCGCCCTCTTCCTTTTAGTGGGTATGATTTACGACCGCACTCACACAAGAGAAATTGCAAAGTACGGCGGAATTGCAAAGATAGTACCTTTGTATTCTGTAGCTTTAATGATTGCTTCGCTTTCTTCCATGGGGCTTCCGGGCTTGAACGGATTTGTGGGTGAATTCTTAATTTTACTCGGATCGTTCAAGTCGCCTGTTCTAAACAGCTGGGGCTTTACAATATTTGCCGCCTCGGGTGTTATATTTGCAGCCGTTTACCTCCTGTGGATGTACCAGAGGGTGGTATTCGGCGAAGTTAAGCACGAGAACCTTCTGGCGCTCAAAGATCTCACTAAAAAAGAGATACTGGTGCTCGTCCCGATTTTCATATTCATTATCTGGATCGGAATTTATCCGGGCACATTTTTGAAACTCTCTGAAAAATCTACAAACACAATCATTCAGCAGGTTTCAGTTCCAAGTTTCGACATAAGGCCGGTGGCAGGTAAGTAAGCCGGAAAATATAAATTACAGAAAATCAGCAAAAAAGATTTTATTTCAGAGTAGATATGCAAAACCATATTCAGGATATTTATAATATTTTACCTTTAATTCTAGTTGGTGCCGGAGTGTTCCTTTCAGTTGTAATTGAAATTACTTCTGAGAAAAGCGACAAAGTACTCCCCTGGTTTTCCGTTCTTGTACTTCTTGCAGCCTCGGCATATTCCCTCTTCAGCCTCAACAACACGGGCACGGTTTATAACAACATGCTGGCCTATGGAGGCAACGTCGGAATATTCAACTTCCTCTTTACTCTTGCTGCGGCCCTTACGGTCTTAAGCTCTATGGAGTATATAAAGAAGTACGGAAGCTATTTCGGCGAGTATTATATCCTGATCCTTTCTTCTGTTTTGGGCATGATGATGATGGCAGGAGCCAAGGACCTTTTCATGGTTTTCATCGGGCTTGAACAGATGTCAATCTGCTTTTACGTGCTTGCGGGCATTAACAGGAAAAAAAGCAGTGCAAATGAAGCTTCACTGAAGTACTTCCTTCTGGGCTCATTTGCTACAGGCTTCATAGTCTATGGCATCGCTCTTATTTTCGGAACCTCTCACACTACAAATATAGATACAATTATTACTAACTTCGGGATGCTGACGCACAACATTTTGTTTGTTGCAGGAATGCTCCTTTTCTTAATCGGATTCTCATTCAAGATTGCTGCTTTCCCATTTCATATGTGGGTGCCTGACGTTTACCAGGGAAGTGCAACCACGGTCTCGGGGCTCATGTCCACAGGCGGCAAGGCTGCTGCTTTCAGCGTCCTTATTATTGCGCTTGGAGCCGTTTTCCCCGGAAGCGCTGCAAACGTCTTCAGGCCTTACTTTGCTGCAATTGCCACCTTCTCCATGCTCTACGGCAGTATAGTTGCCATTTCGCAAAGTAATCTTAAAAGAATGCTTGCCTACTCGTCAATTGCCCACGCTGGCTATATGGCAATAGGCCTTGCTGCAGGCAACAATGAAAGCGTTGCAGGCATAATGTTTTATCTTATTGCCTACACTTTCATGAACCTTGGGGCTTTTGGTATAATTGCAATGATAGAAGGAGAAAACGACTCCAGGCTTGAACTTGACGATTACATTGGACTCAGCCAGCGTCACCCGGTGCTTGCAGCTTTAATGGCTCTTTTCATGTTCTCGCTTTCAGGGCTTCCTCCTTTTGCAGGATTCTTCGGAAAGTATTATGTCTTTATCTCTGCCATTAAGGCCGACATGACGTGGCTTGCAATTTTAGGCGTCCTTTCAAGCGTTATCAGCGTTTATTTCTATATCCGTGTAATTGTTTACATGTATTTCAGGGATCCTGAGCCCGCAGCTCTGCCGGTGCACAATAACTCCAAGGGTGTTCTTGCGGTTATTATTTCAGCACTGCTTGTAATCGGGTTCGGTTTATTCCCGGGCACTTTGATCGATCTGATTACTTCGTACCTGAGATAATATAACTGGTCCTGAGATTATTTTTTGTATCTGAAAGGTTTGAATAATATTTTAGATTTTGGTTTAGAAGTGTTCATTTTACATTAACATATTTACGGACAAAGGTAATTACATGATACCTTTATTTTCTGTTTCCCAGGTAAGATCGGCTGATGAATATGCAATCGGCCAGCTTCAGATTCCGGGGCTCATTCTTATGGAAAATGCTTCCTTGAGCATTTTCAGCATAATAAGGGAAGAGTATCCCGGCTTAAATAAGTCTTCTTTAATAGGAATTGTATGCGGCAGGGGCAATAACGGCGGTGACGGCTTTGCGCTTGCCAGGCATTTTATAAATTCCGGCTTCAGGGTAGGTGTAATCTACCTTTCGGACGCCGAGGAGTTAAAAGGAGACGCCCTCACAAATTTTGAGATCCTTCAAAACGTAATCCACTATTCTGATGAAACCTCTTTTATGAGGCAGTATAAATCGGTGCGCGACCTTAAAAGGCTTGAAAATTCACAGTTGATTGTGGATGCGCTCCTAGGCACAGGCGCCTCGGGGAGCCTTAAATCGCCATATGCTGAAATTGTAAGAGAGCTGAATAAGTTTAACGGAGTCCGGGTAGCTCTTGATATTCCGACCGGGCTTGATGCCGATAAGGGATCGGGCGATGAAGCCTTTGTGGCCGACCTTACAGTTACGCTTGCCGAGCTTAAAAAAGGGCTTTTTGTAAATAAAGGCGCCGTTGTTTCAGGTGAAATTAAGAAAGGGTACATAGGTCTTGCACCCGAATATTTTGATAATTTTCAAGTCGATACTTATGTAATTGAACCTGAGGATGCTTTTTTTAATTTACCTCAAAAGGCCAAAGACCTCTATAAATACAGTGCCGGTAAGGTTCTGGTAATTGCGGGTTCAAATATCCTTCCGGGAGCGTCTTTTATGACGGCTTCTTCTGTTCTGCACTCAGGCGCCGGAGCTTCAATATTGTGTTTTCCAGAATCGGCCCAGGGAGTAATCCAGAGCAAGCTGGACGAAGTAATTGTGCTTCCGTATAAAGATGAGGGCAGGGGCATTTTCAGCAAAGGTAATATTGAAGAGCTGAAGAAGCGCTTTGAATGGATGGATGTTCTGGCTATAGGCCCCGGGCTTGGGCGCGACGAGGAAACTGTTGAAGCAGTCGTTGAAACAATCAGGATGAATAAGAATAAGAAAATTGTAATTGATGCCGATGCCATCTTTGCTCTTGGAGAAGGGAAGTACAAGAGCCTTGATTTGAGTAACTGCATTCTTACTCCCCATCAGGCGGAATTTGCAAACCTCCTGGGGATCAGTCTTACTGAACTTCAGGGTGACGTTTTGACATATGGGCGCAGGTTTTCTGAGGAGACCGGGGCGCTTTTGGTTCTGAAAGGGGCCCCGACAGTTATTTTTAACTCTGACGGGGAAGCTCTTATTAACAGCACCGGGAACCCCGGGATGGCAAAGTTTGGAACCGGGGACGTTTTAACGGGTATAATTGCGGGCTTCGCAGCGCAGGCAGAGGACACAGAAGGTGCCGTAGTATCTGCAGTTTATCTGCACAGCCTCTCAGCCGACCTGCTCTTGAAGGATAAGACTGAATATGGCATAATGGCTACTGACATTATTCAAAATTTACCCGAAGCAATTAAATTTATAAGGAAATCAAGTGTTTAAGTATTTAGAAAGAAATAAGATGTATTTTATATATATTCCTCTCGTCCTCTACTGGATTGTTCTTTTCGTAGCGACCACTCTTCCGGGCAACGACGTGCCGAGCCTGGGGGTTAGCGATAAAATTGAGCATTTTACCGCATACATGGTCCTTTCGGTTTTACTCTGTTTTACTTATCTTTTCCAGAAAAAATTCAGGCTTTTATCTTCAAGGCCGTTTCTGATGACGATACTGACAGTTACAGTCTACGGAGCTTTGGATGAGCTGCATCAGCTGCTGGTGCCGGGACGCAGCTGCGATATACTTGACCTTACGGCAGACGTCACCGGAGCTTTACTGGGACTTCTGCTTGTATTTATAATAAAACAGCTTACCAGGAAAATGGCCCCCCAGGAATAATCAAATCCTGAAGGAATAATTAAATCCTGAAAAGTGAGTTTATACACTCTGGAAATAATTTTACTATGCAAAAGAGGAAACTAAAAATGTCCGATATTTTTCTTTATATATTGCTGGGGCTTACGGCCGGAGCCTTAAGCGGTCTGATTGGAATCGGCGGCGGGATACTTATTGTTCCGGCATTGGTGTTTTTGTTCGGAATGTCGCAGCATCAGGCTCAGGGTACAAGCCTTGCAGTTTTAATACCACCGGTCGGCATACTGGCTGCAATGACCTACTACAAGGAAGGGCTTATTGATTTAAGGGTTGCTGGACTTATCTGCGCGGGTTTTGTTATAGGTGCACTTTTCGGAGCCAAGTTATCAATAAGTTTGTCAGATGCAGTAATGAAGAAAGTCTTCGGTGTAATAATATTACTCGTATCGCTGAAGATGATTTTTAATAAGTAGTTAAGATTAGATTTTGTTAAAATCCCCTGCGTTCAATTGTAAGCGCAGGGGATTTTTTATGTTTGTCATTTCAAAAGCATCATTTTCCCAGAAACCTTTTCCTTTAATCCTTCAGAATCAATTACCAGGTTATAGAAGTAAACGCCGCTTGACACGCTCTGATTGAAGTTATCCGTCCCGTTCCAACGCATGAAATAATTGCCTGCAGGGAGGGTATTATCGATCAGCTTCTTAACTTCAACTCCTAGCGCGTTATAGACTATAAGCGTCACCTGGCGGTTTGCCATTTTATTAGGAATTACAAAGTTTATGACAGTAGTTGAGTTAAAGGGATTTGGGTAATTCTGTGCAAGCGTCATTGTC
Source organism: Ignavibacteria bacterium (assembly GCA_025612375.1). Taxonomy (NCBI): domain Bacteria; kingdom Pseudomonadati; phylum Ignavibacteriota; class Ignavibacteria; species Ignavibacteria bacterium. The sequence goes on along the minus strand of JAAXKN010000039.1, from coordinate 5,249 downwards.
TGGGGCAGCTGGTCATCCGGCCTGTCCGGTACAGAAGTCAGAAGTGAGAGTCCTTCTGGTCTTTCCTTGCCCAAATAGTCTGTCAGGTAAAGATTAACAAATTCCGGGCGCAGCAGGGCAGGAGGATTGCTCATATAGATCATATTCATTTTGCTTAACCATTCCTCGTCCGACAGGCGCTGGAAACCTGTAGTAAGGTATTCGTAATAGCTCAACATCGGACCGGCATATGTGATTCTCTCTCCCGATGGGCTCTCAACCGAGAATACGCCCAGGTTAACAGGCCCTGTGCCTGCATGCAGGACCCAGCCCGTGGGGTTACCTGCTTCATCTGTAGGGGCGGTATGAACGTCGGCAACTACGTATTCCGGGTCGTTGGCAAGCGCATCCCCCTGATAGAAAAGCTGCATATACCACCCCGGATGAAAGTCCATACCGCAGACGCCGCCTGTTGAGACCAGGCTTCTAATAAATGTCATATCTTCGTCTGAAAGGGGAGTTTTACCGAGCTCCTTTTCAGATATTGAAGCCAGTTTTGTATAGATAGTGATAGCATTTGAGAAATAACTATTCAATACAGATTTAGTATAGCTGTCTGAAAAATTGAAGGACGAAAAATAATTCTTTGCCTTTTCAGAGAGCTTCTTTAGTTCAAGGTAAAGTTCAGGTACAGGCTCCACGTAGCCATAAGGGAAGGAGCATCCTGCTCCGCCGCTATAGGACTGCTTGGCATAAAGCAGGTTATCGTGCCTGAGCTGAGCCCAGGAGGCTAGCTGTGTATTCAGTTTCTGCTGCCACCAGGCTGCAGTCTGCATAAACGAAGGAAGATTTGACCTATCCTTCTTCGGGTTTAACTTTCTTATGGAATTAAGCCAGCCGTTATAAAGTGAAAGATTCCAGAAGTCCTCGCCGTAGGAATCCACAAGGTATCTGAGAGCTGCCAGGTTCGTTCCGTAGTGGTACTTGTCCAGTTCCGGCTTAAGAAGCTGTATTGCAGCATCATTGCCCAGTGCATACATCACGTCGAGCGTTGAAGGGAGCATTCTTTTCATGCGTTCGTTGTTGAAGTAGATTCTGTCGAAGACAGTCTGTGCCGTAACGTAGGAGTCAATAACAAACCTTTGTCCGAAGAGCATGAAAGCCGAAGCGGGAACGATGCTGTCGGGCGAATCAAAGCCGGTACATATTATTTGTGAAAGGATCCTCTGAAAGGCATAAGACTGGTTTTTTAATGAATCCTGGAATGTCTTAAGTTTAGAGATATCCAGAAGCTCGCCGGCCTTAATAACATTCAGTGACTGAGTAAGGCTCTTAAGGTTTACGAGAGTGACATTATCCTGTTCGCCGGTAAAAAATTCAATGATGCCGTTAATCTTTTCATATTGCGGCATTGTTCCTGAAGCCTGGACGGCTTCCAGAATAAGCGCTGCATCAATTGTCTGTCTTTGAATATCTTCAGGTTTTGGAGCTGGTTCTAAAGCGCGCGGGGCAGAAAGATACATTTCAGTTCTGCCCAGCCAGATCATAGCCTTAAAGTAGCTGGTAAGAGCGGGGCTTTTCGTGTAATGACCGCGCGTCTTAAACTGGCTGAAATCTATTAACTTACCGGTTGAGGAGAACAGATTTACACTAGCCGGCTGTTCAGAAGTAATAAACTGGAGGATAGCCGTAATTTCGCTGCTGTTCTCGGCAAATACTGGTGCCGTCTGTCCCTCAAGGAGCGTTCTTGCAACGGTAAGATATATGTCCACGTCTTTTAACGATGTGGTCATCCCGGCATCAGCGCTGTAAGCAGACTTAAGAGCCGGAAGATTTTCATGCAGGCTTTTGAGGAAACTTTTCAGTTCTGGTATCAGAACATCATTCTCCACATCCATAAGGATCTTATCGTACGACATGTGGAAAGCATGCAGAACTGCATCGCTTGTAATCATTACAGGTAGGTCCCTGTTGTAGATTTCCCGAAAAGCAATTTGAAACGTATTGAAGTGAACCCTTTCGGTTACCATGAACCCGTTTTTATCCAGGAGTGACTTTTCCCCTGAAGTGAGATTAAATTTAATCCCGATTGAGTCGGCGTAGAGTCCTGAGAGGTGGTTAAGCCTCAGATTTCCCATAAAAAGGCCTGTGGGATGCATACCGAGGAGTTTTTCAGTTGTAAGATTCTGGTTTTCAGAAAGGAACTGTTTGTAGCTGTTTACGTTAAAGTCAGGCGTCTGGGCGTGCGGCGCCGAAAAGAAGCTTAATAACACTAAAGATATTGCCAGAGACCGTAAAAACCATTTCACGACATACCTCTTTTTATGTTTGAAGGTAAGTTAATGAAATGGCTTTATAATCTCAAGGAATTATTAGTCCGCACCCCGGCCTTTGTGACTCAGAAATAATAGATGCCGGATTTATTTAGAGTAGGGAATAACCGCACGAGTAAACATATCAATTCCCCTTAAGAACAGTTCCCTCATATTTTTCAGTTCATCTTCAGTCCATTCGGGGATATACTCCTGGTCGTCTGATTTCCCGGTAGGCAACGTGCAGCTCCAGAACAGTTTATCATAGATCATTTCGGCGGATTCAATATCCTCATCAAAGCCTTTTCCCGTGCTGTTAGAAATGTCTGTCCAGAGGTTCCATATGTTATTGAACTGGCTGAAATTAATAGATGAGGGATCACTTTCCTTTATCCACTCGGAGACGAGGTCTAGGTTGTGCAGTTCCGGTTCCTCAGAGGTAATGTCCAGATTATTCTTCAAAGCATACTCTTGCAGTTCAGCTTTGGAGTTAAAGCTCAAAGCATTGCCCGAGGGGCCGGTTACGACGCCGTCAGATTCGTCAGAGAACCAGATAAGGTATCTGTCATTTTTATTCAGACGGTACCACAATATATAATATTCTTTATCCATGAATTCCTTTATAATAAAAACGGTTTCAGAATTTTACTTATTTCTAATTTAAGCTGATGAGGAAAAAATATTCAGCACCAAAAATAGTCAAACTACAAATAAAACCGAAGAACAATCAGCATGCAATAAAATATTCCCAAAAGATCAAAAATTGATGGCATTCCACAAAAAAATAAAATAATTTTCCGAAAACGCTCCTTGTCACCATATATATGTATGAAAGAAAAGAATTTTAACTTATCAGGAAACCGGATCTATATAGCTGGAAAGTGGAAATTGAAGCTGGCTCACTCGTCAACTAATAAACTTATAAAGAAAAACTGATTGAATCTTTCGAAGCCTGGATTTTAATTAGTATTCAAAAAGATAAAGAGGGAAAATGAAATTAATAACTACTATTCTTTTGCTATTCATTTGCAATGCGGTCTTCAGCCAGTCTGACACTGATAAGCAGAAGGCGCACTCAACCGCGCTGAAAGCAGTAAAGATAATGGATCAGGGCGACCTGGAAACGGCAATTACTATGCTGAACGAGTCCTGTAAACTGGATCCTGAGAAACCGGATTACAGGTTTGAACTGGGCTATGCATATTATCTGAAGAAAGATTTTGGGAAATCAATAGAAACTTTGAAGCAGACACTTATTATGAAAGATATTTCTGACCAATATTATCAGATGCTTGGAAATATCCTGGATGAATCCGGTAAACGCGACAGTGCTTTAGGAATATATCAAAAAGGACTTGAGAAATTTCCGAATTCAGGCAGGCTTTATCTTGAGATGGGAAACATGCAGAAGGACAGTTTGCAGAAAGCACTGAAATATTACGAAAAAGGAATTCAGGCGGATCCTGGATTTCCCTCAAACTACTACCGGGCAGCAAAATTGTTTTGTGCGTCAACAGAAAGAGTATGGGGTGTTCTTTATGGCGAGATATTTATGAATATGGAGCGTGGAAGTGACAGAACGGAAGAAATAAGCAAGCTGCTATTTGATACGTACAGCGCTGGAATTAAATTTGAATCCGATTCAACAATCCAGATAAGTTTTAGCAAAAATGGAAGTGTCACTATAAAGGATGATGGTTCAGCCGGAAGGCTTCCATTTGGATTGGGGGTATTTGAACCTTTGATCGCTATGTCAATTACGGGTGAGAAGGGCATTTCGCTTGAGAGTCTTAGCAGGATCCGTACAAACTTTGTAAAAAGGTATTTTGCAGAAAATTACAACCAGAATTATCAAAATGTATTATATGACTGGCACAAGGCTCTGATAGACAATGGCTATTTTGACAGTTATAATCACTGGTTACTTATGGCAGGCGCCTCAGATGAATTTGACACCTGGCAGGAGGCAAATAAGGAGAAGTTCGGCGAGTTCATTAATTGGTTTAAGAGCCATCAGCTGAAAATTGATAAAGATCATAAATTCCATAGGTCAGATTATTCATTGTAGAAATAAATTGCCCCGGGGGTAGTGAATTACAAACAATTCCGTCTCAGGACTCTTCTGGACGTTTTGTAAATAACAACTTGTAAAATGCAGGCTGCGATAAAATGAAAATAATTCTATCTGTTATAATTTTATCCGTTATATCCAGCTTCATTTTTCCGCAAATCAAATGCGAAAATGAAAAACCAGCTGGCAGCAGTAAATTCAATTCGGCATCAATTGAGCTTAACAATAAAGCATTAAGCCTATGGCAAAAGGAAATGGTAAAGGAAAAGCCTGATTTCAGAGTTGCAGTGCTTGTGATTAGCTTATTAGATTCAGCCATAACTGCTGATAGCTCTTATTATCTGGCTTATGGCAATAAGGCAAATATTCTTTTGGGCTATGGGCGTACCCTGGACGCAATAGAGACAATGGAAAAATGTATTAAGAATAGTCCGGAGATGGCTGAAAGCATTGCTTTGCTGGGAATGCTGTATGAAGGTAATAAAAACAAGAAAGAAGCAATAAAGAATTATGAAAAAGCACTGGCAGTTTACCGGATGCGCTTTAAAGAAAAACATGACTTCACTGACTACAGTAACGGAATAATTATATTATTGCAGTTAGGAAAGAAAAAGGAAGCTGACAGTCTTGTAAGTAAGCTGCCCGGTGAATTTCCGGATAGGAACAAAGAAATAGCTGATTTTTTAAACCTCTACAAAACTTATAATCACAAAGAGACAATAAAAGACCTTTGCCGAAAAAGATATATCCAGGAAAATTAAATAAGTTAAGAATTCCAATGAAATTGGACCAGTAAGAATTACGCAGTTACTAAGCCCGACTCCGACGGGCAAAACATTTGTAGCCCGAGAAGTTATGTTTAAAAGTGAGTTGAACCTGTTTTAATA
>JAAXKN010000038.1 GCA_025612375.1 Ignavibacteria bacterium | reverse complement strand
AGTTAACTGTTTTTTTATTATTTTTTGTCTCACTAATATAGGCACAGAGGGCATAGATCTTTTTGCTTTCCCGGGACCGATTCCGAAATTTTACCCGATTGCGAATATAAATAACTACTGAAAAATACAACAAGTAAAAAAGTTAAGAGGAACTTTTGATGATTGTGCATTATATCCTCCGATATTTAGTAATGATGGATTTATTAGGACCTAAGGTTCATATATCGCTAGTTACTTTTTTTCGTAATCAATATTCTGATTTGGGATTCCATTGAATCCGCGGTTCTACGTCGTCTTCAATGAATCGCATCTCTTTGGTAGAAACGTTTATTGAATAGAGCTTGCTTTTCTGCATAACTCCCCCGCCTGTCACAATTGTAAACTTCCGGAAAAGGATATTATTCCCGTTGGGAGAAAATGCTCCTTCTTGAAGATTCAGCATCTCGGGAAATTTCATTTCAGCAAGTAACATATTTGAGCTTCCTTCTATTAAACGGAGGCGGGTTTTGGACGAGCTGCTATTTCCTATTTCCTCAAAACATATTTTCGAGTAATCATTTGAATACTGTGCTGAAAGAATCTGATAGTTAGTTTCTGAGCGGTAGAGTGTATCACACTCATGTGAACTGAAGTTATATCTTAGGAGGAAATCGCAGTTTAGGGGTTCATTGGATATCGTGAAGATCACTTCATTCTTTGATGGAGATATATCGCAAAGCCCTGCATTTTCTCCCCAGTCCTTCAGATCCAGGACCTCAATATTCATGGTCCCATCCAGATTGCTCTTATATATCTTATGATATTCCGCTGTCGGGGCATCAGGCATCCAGTAAAGAAAAGTATAGCTGTCTGGATAGAAGAAAACAACGGCATCAAAATCCAGGAGCTTTCTTTTCTGTGTCCCGTCCAAGTTCATGGTATATATACGGTTTTTTTCACCTATTACATGGACTCCATAGATGATCTTTTTACCATCGGGAGTGAAGCCAAGAGCACTCGGCGAATAGTTTACCTCAGAAGTAAGATTCCTGGTGCTGTCTTTTTCCAGGTCGCAAAGCAAAAGTGTCACTCCTCCTGTGGAAGAGCTGGTATAATAATGATGATTGTAAAGGATGTATCTTCCATCCGGTGACCAGTAAGGCGATGAATCTTCGTATTCACCTTTTGAGATATTAAGAGAATTAGTTCCTCCTGCAGAATTGAGGAAAACCTCCCAATTAAGACCTGCAAGTTTTATATAACACACATCATAATTCCCACTTCCCGCTTCAACCGGGGCAACCGGGGATTTCTTGCACGATATGGCAGACATAATCAGCATACTGCAAAGAGTTAAAAGAATGGAGTAGCGCTTAAATGATGCTAACATATTTACCTCTGGTAAAGACAAAAACAATTTGTTATTAAAGCTGAAAGAGAGAGAGAGAGAGAGAGAGCCGGAAACGTTTATCATTCCGGATCAACAGAATGTGACTGTTCTATTTATCTAAAAATAAGACTTTTCGGAAAGGAAATAAAAATTAAGTGCTATGAATAAATATTCCTGCTGTAAATTGCCTAAAACCATAGTTCCATAATTGTAGTTATATACTCTTTTAAGCAGCAGGTGAAAGTATCATATAAATCTTGTGCGTTAACTTAAGACTTATAATATTTTATGTCAAGAAATAATATAGCAAGTCGAGTTGACTAATAAATTATGTAACCCTGAGGTATTGGCAAATTATTCGTTGTAGCCTAAGGGACATAGAAGAAGAGTTCATGAGCAGGATCTTAGAAAGGCTGGACAGCCTGGAGGACAAACTCAAAAGGCGGAGAAAATGTCTCCGCCTTTAATATTTCAGGATTTTACAGGATTTTTTTTAGCTCCCCTTAAAGCCTTCGGGGTAAAGCACCACAATAATGTAGTTTTTATCGTCCAGGTACTTTTGTGCCGCAGTCTGGACTTCCTTAGCCGAAATATTCTCAATGAGCTTGATGTAATCAAGGATCTCTTTCGGGTCCTCATCGTTGGAATAAGCGCCCAGGAGGCTGTTAAGCCACACTTCGTTCCTCTTTAAGGAGGTCTCCCTCGATCTTATGTGCGTCTCTTTTACCTTCTGTATGTATGTCTGGGCAGGGCCGAAATTCTTCAGGCTGTCCAGCTGCATAAAGACCGCCTTAGTAAGCTCCGCGGCTTTCTTCGGGTCGCAGCCGAAAGAAATATTAAGGCTGTAGCCCTCCTTCGGGTAATGGCTGACTCCATGGTTCACGCTTACGCCGTAGGTTCCTCCTTTTTCTTCCCTTATTACCTCGCGGAGCTTAATATCCAGCACGTCGGCCATCGCTCCCAAGTCGTATATATTCTGCTGCGTCCATTCCAAAGGCCCGTTAAAGCTTAAAACAACCTGGCTTTTGGGTTCAATTCCCTTATATATCTGCTTTTCTATAACGCCCCTGGCGTACTCCATTTTGGTATCCTTCCAGCTTTCTTTTCTTCCGGTTGAAGGGAGGCTGCCGAGATATGTTTGAAGGAACGGCTTTATCTTCTCAACGTCGAAATTGCCTACGAAAAAGAATGTAAAATCGCCCGCGTCGCTGAAGCGGTCCTTGTAGAAATTAAATGCTTTCTTAAGGTCTATCTTGTCCAGGGTTTTTACCGTCCAGGGATTAGAGCGGAAGTGATAGTTCCAGAGCGTCAGGTTAAAGGTATCCTGAAGAGCCGAGTAAGGATCGAGGCTCCTGTTCTCAAGGTAGGCCTTCATTCTCCCCTTAAAGGATAGGAATGCCGTCGAGTCCATGCGGGGCGAAGTTACGTAAAGATAAATGAGCTTAAACATGGTTTCCATATCAGCCGCGCTTCCGGAGCCCGAGACTCCCTCCTGTATATCGGCTATGGAAGGATTTACCCTTACCACCTTGCCTGAAAGAACTTTCCGAAGCTGAATCTGGTCGAACTTTCCAACTCCGCCCTCAGTAATAATGGGCGAGGAAAGGGCAGCCGATACATAGTCGCTGTCCGGAGCAAGTGAATTCCCACCCCTGGAGTACGACATAAACAGGATTTCATCATTCTTGAAGTCTGTTGGCTTTAAGACCACCTTCACGCCGTTTGAAAGTGTAAGTTCCGTAAGACCCAGATCATCACGCTTTTTTTCCGATGTTATTTTGCCCGGAGTTGGAGCCTTATCCAGGAGGTCATCCGAAACCGTCTTATCGACGTAGGCCGTTACAGTCTCTTTCGAAGAGGCCTCAAAGATCTTTGCAAGTTCTTCTTCCTTGGGGATTGCCACGCCTTCTTTTTCAGGCATATTTACCGTAACCACGCGGTTTTCGTCGCGTATGAAGTCGCTGGCAAGCTTGTTTATTTCCTCAAGAGTAATCTCAGGAACAAATTTCTTATAAAGCTCATATTCATAAGCTATGCCGGGGATAGGTTCATTCATAAGGAAATTCTGGACGTATTCGGAGGCATACCTGACGTTTTCCATCTTGTCCTTTTCTTTAAATGCCTGCTCTATCCATCTCAGAGTTTCTTTTTTCTGACGCTCGAGTTCACTTTGCGTAAAGCCGAACTGGTCCACTCTTTTAGCTTCCCTGAGCAGTGTTTCAAGAGCCTTGTTTACTCCGTTATCTTTAAACATGGCTCCAAGAATGTAGCTGCTCTTTGTTTTTACGATATCATATTTTCCTGAGTATGCACTGATAAAGGGAGGATCGGCTTGTTTTGAGAGCTCATAAAGGCGCTTATTGAACATGCTGTTATAAAGGTTCTCAACAATTCTACGCCTGTAGTCTTTAACTGTAACATCAGTCTCAACCGGCCTCATGTAGTAAATTGACACAGAACTACTGGAGGCTTCCTTGTCGGAGGCTATCGCAAAATACGGCTCCTTATGGTCGGGCACAGGGCTTAAAGTGTGCTCCCTTGGATTTTTTGGAGCTTCAATGCCGGAGAAGCGGCTTTTAATTATTTGTTCTATGGTATTTACATCAAAGTCACCCACGGCAACAACCGCCATCAGGTCGGGGCGGTACCAGTCCCTATAGAACTTTTTCAGAGTCTCATAGTCAAACTTTTCCAGTATTTCTTTTTGACCAATCACGTTGTGCACGGCATATTTTGAGCCTTTGAAAATTATGGTGGACTGTTTATCCCACATTCTTGCCTCGGCGCCGCGCCCTAAGCGCCATTCTTCAATTATAACGCCTCTTTCCTTGTCAATCTCCTCGTTATCATAGCTCACGTTGTGCGCCCATTCCTCCAGGACCTGGAATCCCTTCTCAAGGATTTTCATCGTGTCTGTTGGGACCTGCAGCATATAGACCGTTTCGTCGAACGAGGTGTAGGCATTAACCTCGGGGCCGAAGCGCATGCCTATAGACTCCATGAAATTAATGACTTCCTGCTTCTTGAAATTTTTCGTGCCGTTAAAGGCCATATGCTCAGAAAAGTGTGCCAGGCCGTTTTGTATGTCGTCTTCCTGAATCGCGCCGGCGTTAACTACAAGGCGCAGTTCGGCCCTTTTTTCGGGCTTAAGGTTCTTTTTTATGTAGTACGTCATGCCGTTTGAAAGTTTACCCGTTTTAATTTCGGGGTCAACAGGCAGTTTGCTATCCAGGCTAACTTCCTGGGCATTCAGGTTAAAGAAAAGGATAAAGAAAAAAGCTGAAAAGGATAAAAGAATTCGTTTCATTTTATCTCCGATAGTTTGAAGGATATATGATTAAGACCGAGATTTCAAAACGAAAGGGTTCAGTAAGTTCAATTGTGCGAGAATTAAATTAAGGAATAAGAGGACCAATAACAAGGAAAGGATGGATAATTGTACAAATATGGACCCCTACAAATATAGAACCGCTACGCGGTTCTGAATTGGTATTGGATACATTTTTCTACAAATATATATCCGCTATGCGGATAGGACAATTTTTAAAGCAGTACCAGGTTTTTCCTTTCTATCCGCGCTCGCGGATACCTATTTGTAGCCAGTCCACTATTGCCGGGAAGATCTCTTCGCTGTGCGGCTCATTGTGGATTTCGTGGTAAAGCCCGGGGAATATCTTAAGAGTGCAGTACTCCTTATTTTTGGAGGCAAATTCACGGCTGCTTTCTGCCGAGGTAATATGGTCCTCGCCGCCGTGTAGTATCAGTAACGGGTAGCTGAACTCTGAGGCGTGCTTTAAGGCATACTCTCCGGCCTCATGGACGCCTAAGAAAGTGTGAATGGAAATCCAGGGGTGGAGATATGGGTCCCTCTGCCTTTGCCCGCCGGAGGCGTTTTCCTTATGGGAAAGTTTCCTGGGCTTTATGCCGTTCCATAACCTAAGGCTCGGCCAGTATTTATCCAGCCATTTAACCATAGAAACGAGTGCCGGTTTAGGAGGTTTGGCAAGCTTAAGCCAGGGCCCCGTGGCAATAACGCCTTTAATCTCAGGCCTGTAGCGAAGTGCGTAGTTGATAACAAGGTTTCCTCCCATGCTGTGGCCGTAGAGGAAGAGGTCTTTACCCGGGAAATGGAGCGCCGCCTGTTCAAGCAGGCGCGAAATATTTTCCATCATCGCTTCATATGACGGGGCATGACCCCTTTTTCCCTCAGAGCGCCCATGACCGTACTGGTCGAAAGCAATGAGCGCAAAACCTTCATCTGTCAGTTTAAGGGGGAGTATTTTATAGCGGCTGCAGTGCTCGCCCAGACCGTGAATAAGGCAGACCACGCCTTTAATTTCATCCTCAGGCTGCCACATCTGTCCGTAGATCGCAGCGCCGTCTTCTGTTATCCAGTTAAATTCCCTGTGTATCATCCAATCAGAATCCTAATTAAAATTCAGCTTATTATATTCTACCGTCTGTCGTGTATTTTTGTTGCATTACTTTTTAGCCGTAACAAAAAACAGGGCGCTGAAAGTTTCATTAAGTCTACAGATTTTATTATCACAAGTTTCCGGCACAATTACCGGGGGAAAAGTCCTATAATTTGAGAGCCAGGAGCTTTCCGCCTGTTTCAAGATAGTAGTTCAGAGATTTTTCCCACCACTTCATCATCTCCAGGAACTGACGAGCCGACTTGCCGTCAATGAACTCGTTGCCTTTTTCTGTAATAGGCGTAAAGATGTATTCAACATGGAGGTTGGAGGAGCCGTCGCGGTTATCCTCAATGCGCATTTTAATCCTTACGACCACCACTTCCCAGGTCATTCTTACGAATTCAATCTCGTAGTTTTCCCTGTCGTATTTTGTAACTGTCCAGATCGTGTTTATCTCGCCTTCGTGCTTGGTCTTAAAAACCGCGCCTTCTTCGGCAAAGCCTGATTCCGAATAGATCATTTCATAATGCCAGCCGTCGAGCCAGTCGAGCTCTCTTCTGGGACACAGGAGCGGGAAAATTTTATCGGGCGTTGAACTGATTTTCTGTATATAGCTTCTGTTAACTCTTTTTGAAACAAATACCGGCTTTTTTTCTTTCTCTTCTGCCGGTTTTTTATTTTTTTCTTCCTTCTTCATTTTGTCCCTGGGATTAAAAATTTAATGCATTAGGATTTCTTACGACTGCAAAAATAATAATTAAAGGATGAGAAAACATAATTTTTTAAAAATTAATTATTTCCTCATTTCAGAAGTAAGAGTTATGGGCAGGGGAACTGCGCTTATTTTAAGACTTTAGGTTTTTTAAGACTCAGGGATAAATGTTTTTATCCTTATCCTTACCGGGAACATCAGTCTTAATATTCCCTGATTTCATCTGCCCCGGATTTAGCTCTCCTGACACCGGCTTTTCAGCTTTTAACCCTTCAGCCTTCAGCTGATCGGCCTTAAGGCGGGCATGTTCTTTAATTATAGGCTTCTGTTTTTTCAGGAAATCAAACAAAAAGTACATTGTTGTAAAGAAAGCAAAATGAAAAAGAATGATGGGAATAAAGCCGAGAGTAACGATTTTGCGCATATCGGTCATGTCCTGCCCCGGGTTATAGACTATGTTTGTAAGGGCAAAATAGTCATAAAATATCCACACCATGGATATAAGGCCAAGAATCAGTGTAATTACAGCGGTGATTTTAAGTTTTAACATAACAAAACCCCTCCGGTAATAATTTATTTCTTAAAACTCTTAAGCCGGTATCTATTTAATCCAGACGGTTTTAATATTCACAAATTCCTTAATGCCGTAATGGGCAAGTTCGCGCCCGTAGCCCGAGTTTTTAATTCCGCCGAAAGGAAGCCTGGGGTCTGAATGGACCATGCCGTTAATAAAAATGGAGCCAGCCTCAATAGAGTGAGCCAGGCGTTTTGCCCTTTCTATATCCTGTGTCCACAGGTTTGCCCCCAGCCCGAATTCGGTATCGTTTGCAATTCTAATGGCATCTGCCTCATCTTCAGCCTGAATAATTGCGGCAATGGGGCCGAAGGTCTCCTCTTCGTAGGCGGGCATGCCTTTAGTAACGTTGGTAAGTACAGTAACTGGATAAAAGTAGCCCTTCATGCCGAGCCTTTTGCCGCCTGTAACAAGGCGGGCGCCCATTTTAACCGATTCCTGCACCTGCCTGTCGAGCTCCTGCATCAGGTCCTCTCTGGCAATAGGGCCCACGTCGTTACGTTCATCCATCGGGTCGCCTATTTTAAGGTCCTTTACAATTGAAATAAACCTGCTTTCAAAATCTCTTAAAACGTCTTTTACGACAATAAATCTTTTTGCCGCAATGCAGCTCTGCCCCGTATTAATAATTCTTGAGGCCACGGCGGTTTTGGCGGCCTCGTTTATATCCGCATCTTTAAGTACAATAAAGGCGTCGCTTCCGCCAAGTTCAAGCACGGTTTTCTTGAGGTTGCGTCCTGCAATGGAAGCCACCTGGCGCCCTGCGCCGTCGCTTCCTGTAAGAGTTGCCGCCATTACCTTCGGGTGCGAAATGATTTTTTCAATCATGTTGGATCCGACCATGAGTGTCTTAAATACGTTCGGAGGGAAACCCGCCTTGGTAAAAACCTCCTCAATTGCCATTGCGCTCATTGGGACGTTGGAGGAATGCTTTAAGAGTCCCACGTTACCGGCCATCAATGCCGGGGCGGCAAAACGGAAGACCTGCCAGTAGGGGAAGTTCCAGGGCATGACGGCAAGTATGACGCCCAGGGGGTCAAACTGCACGTAACTTTCCGAGCCGTCGGTTTCCGCGTTTTCGCGTCCCAGTATCCTTTCGGCGTTTCCGGCATAATATTCACATACCCAGGCGCACTTTTCCACTTCCGACATGGCCTGATTTACCGGTTTACCCATTTCGAGGGTCAGTATTTTAGCATAGCTTGAACGGTTGTCTCTTAAAATGCCGGCGGCTTTAAGCATGTGGTCGCGCCGTTCGGGGAAGGTTTTTCGTTTCCATTCATGGAAAGCATCATAGGATCTGTCTATTTCGACGTTAACCTGGTCTTCGGTAAGTTCATCGTAGGTTGCAATTACTTCTTCTGTTGCCGGATTTACAGCCTTCATTGACATAAAGATCTCCTCCGGAAAATTATAAAATTAAGGCAGGGCCGAAAAATATTCCGGGCCTTCCTTACGCCATACAACTACTCAGAATATAATAAACAGAATCTATTAAATAATCCATAAATAAAAAACCCCTTAGCTCAGCGAAAGCCAGGGGTTCGGTTTTATACAGAGAGTATTTGTTTTGCGAAAATTCTACAGAGTGTATAACATCCTTAATCTTTATTATTAACAGCCACGTCGATTTTTGTATCGAACTTGACAGAAGAGAGTACAAAAGTAGTTTTAATTTTGTTGACGCCTGGTATTTTTGTCAGCTTGTGCAGGAGAAATTCCTCATATTCCCTCATATCTTTAAGAGCGACCTTAAGAATAAAATCCTCTTCTCCGGCAACATAATAGCATTCGAGCACTTCGCTGAAGTTTTTTACTTCTTCCCTAAAGTTCTCGAGGGAATTAACCTGGTGCACCGATAAAGACACCGAAGTAAAAGCCCACATCCCCTTACCAGCTTTTTCCGCGTCCACAAGGGCCACATAACGTCTTATAATACCTGAATTTTCCAGGCGTTTTACCCTGTCGAGCATTCCGGCCGGGGAGATGTTAAATTCCGAGGCCAACTGCGCATTTGTAATGTTTGCGTCAGTCTGCAGTCTTTCGAGTATTTTCCTGTCAGTTTCGTCGAGCTTCATTGCGTCAGGTGTTTAAGCCGGGCCAGCCCCGAATAATATTTAGAATAAATATTTTTTACTCTAATAATATACAGCTATTTTCTTGATCGTGCAAATATTATTTAAAGATTTTATTAAAATTATAACATTAATACGCCATAATGTCCTTTTTTCCGTTTTATATTTACCCGTCCGGTTTGCTTTTTACAAATTCCCGTGTATTTTAAATAGTCGGGAGGGAGAGGGGTGCGCAAAAACTGTTCCCCGTTGGTAGTTCGTGGCACTCAGGAGGCAAACTATCGGGGGTTTTATGAAAAGTAAGTATACTTTTTCGCTGTTCTGTGTACTGTTCTTTATTGTTCCAAATGCAGCTTTTCCGCAAGGCTCCGTTAAGATTTCCGAGGTCATGTTCTACGGACTTTCGGGCAATAACGAGTACGTGGAAATCTTCAATTCCGACTATGATAAGGCCGTGGACTTGACAGGTTTTGCCGTAAAGTACTACACCTCCCGTCCCGATACAATTATCTCTTCAGGCATGGGGCTTGCTCTTAAACCCCGTTCATACGCCGTTATATTTGAAGGTGATTACGACATTTCCTCAGGCGTTTATCATGGTCTCGTTCCCGAAGGCGCACTCCTTCTTAAGATCAAAAGCGGCAGCTTCGGATCATCCGGCATGTCTAACACCGCAAATAGAAACGTTTCTATCCTAAATTCAAAGTCCGATACGCTGGACACCTACAGCTATTCAGCCGATAACAAGGCGGGAATCTCTGACGAAAAGATAATTCCGGATGAAGGCAATGCCCCATCCAACTGGGCAAATTCGCTTCTGCAGGGAGGTACACCGGGCTACAGGAATTCCGTAACCCCCAGGGACTTTGACCTGAGCCTTTCGGCAATAAAGTTGTCACCCCTTTACCCGAAGCAGGATGAGGCAATAAGCTTAAGCCTTACGGTGAAAAACTTTGGAATAAAAAACGCGGAGGATTTCCAGGTTGAGGCATTTCTGGAAACAGATATGGATTCTGCGGCAACTGAAAAGGTATACTCGGACAGGGTGAGCATCCTTGCGGCAAAGGATTCAGCCATTCTGACTTTTAGGCTTGCGGGGCTTCCGGGCGGAAGCTGCAGGATAACAGGAATGGTTAATTTCCCCAAGGATGAAATTCCCGTCAATAATAAAAGAACACTTAATTTCAGCGTAAGCCCCATTGCAGGCAGGTACAATGACCTCGTAATAAATGAAATTATGTTTGCCCCTTCTACGGGAGAGCCCGAATGGATTGAGCTTTTTAATCCATCCAATTCCACCGTAAACTTAAAGAACTGGAAGGTTTCCGACAGGGTAACACAAAGCTATATAATAAGAAAAAACTTTCTTCTTAAGGCAGGAAGTTTTGTTGTATTAAGCCGCGACTCCACGCTCCGGAACTACTACGATATCCCTTCAGAAATAATAAAGTGCAGCCTGCCGCAGTTAAATAATGATGGTGACATGATAGTCCTCAGTGATTCCACGGGACTTATAATAGACAGCCTGGAATTTAAGGCGCCTTACGGCACGGGGCGTTCACTTGAAAGGGTGGACCCGTCAGGCCCCTCCGTGGAGGCATCAAACTGGAAGATATCGGTTTCACCCTTTAAGGCAACGCCCGGAAAACCAAATTCTGTCCGCAGGCTGGACCGTGATCTTGAGCTTAGAGAAGTAATCCTCAGGCCCGGGAACCCGTTCTCCGGAAGCAGAATTGCCCTTACGGCAAAAGTAATGAATACAGGAAGGAACCCTATGGATTTCCGCCTGCAGTTATTTTTGGGCAGAAGTGACAGCCTTCAGAAGGAAGAAAAACTTTCCGAATCCGGAGCTCTGCACCTTAATCCCGAAGACAGCCTGGTCTTTCAGTTCGGCTATTCCGAAATACTTCTAAATGAAAGGATATTTGTTGTAAGGATACTTACGGACAATGATGAAAACCCCGCGAACAACGAACTTGTAAAGCAGGCTCTTCCTTCATACCCTTTCAATACAATTGCGGTAAATGAGATTATGTACATGCCTGAAAGTCCTGAGCCCGAGTGGATAGAGATTTATAATACCTCGCTGGATTCAGTTAATCTTAAAGGGTGGAGTGTCTGCGACGTATATGCCGCACCATCGAGTATCATATTAAGCAGAAAAGATGAATTCATTCAGCCCGGATGCTTTATGGTGCTAAGCCGGGACTCGCTTATTCATACATTCCACAAAAATATTCCATCAAAAATAATTTACCCCGCTCTGCCGCCTTTCAATAACGATAAAGACGGCGTAATAATAAAAGACGCCAAAGGCACTGTAATTGATTCCGCAGCTTATATAACTCCCGCGGGAGCAAAGGCCGGGTATTCACTTGAGCGCAAAGAAATAAATAAGCCTTCAGCCTCCATAGACAACTGGTCTTTCAGCAGATCCCCGGAGAAAAGCACACCCGGCAAAGTTAACAGCGTTACCCGTAAAGAGTACGATCTTGCATTGGAAGAAATTTCAACCGGGCCAAAGGAACCCCTCTCGGGAGACAATGTTTCCATAAGTGTTTCAATTTCCAACCCGGGGCTTAAGGAGGCAGAGAATTTCCAGGTAAAACTTTATTCCAGGAGCTATAATTCAGGAGTCTATAATTCCATCGCCGCGGCGGAAGTGCCGTCGCTGGAAAGTTCGGATACCATCACATTAAATTTTGAGAACCTGCTTCAGGGGCTTAAAAGAGGGATGTATGTTTCCGCCCTTATTTCATATGACATGGATAAGGACACTACAAACAACTATTTGCAGAGGCTTATTGAACCGGGCTACGGCAGAAACGCGCTTCTGATTAATGAAGTAATGTTTGCGCCTCACTCAGGAGAAAGCGAGTGGCTTGAACTTGTAAATGTCTCCAGCGATACGCTTGACTTAAAAGGCTGGAAAGTATGCCAGTTTATCCCGCAGTTTTCAGAGGCCGGAATTACCGCAGAATGCGCACCTGTTTATCCCGGGGAATTTATAATTATTGCGAAGGATTCATCTCTCTTAAAAAGCCATGAGAGTACGGGTAAAAGCATATTCATTACGCGCTTCGGCTCATTAAATAACACGGGAGACGTAATTGTTATCCGCGACCTTAAGGGAAAAGTAATTGACAGCCTCAAATACATGGGCTCGTGGTGCGACAGGAAATACTCCTCAATAGAAAGGATTTCATTTACAGAAGACACCTGCGACAGTACAAACTGGATAGTATCTTCAGGCTTAGGAGGCGGCACGCCGGGTAAAACCAATTCGGCTATCGGGCTTCACAGCTACCAAAGAAATTCCGCAGTTATAAATGAAATAATGTACGAGCCGGGGAAAAGTAATTCCGAATTTATTGAGATCTGCAACACTTCAGGCGAAGAGATAGACCTTGCGAACTGGAAAATAATAAATAACGAAGGCGCTTCATTTTATCTTACCGATGGCAGTTTCAGGCTTTCCAAGGGAGGATATTTTGTTATAGCTTCCGACAGCATGGTATTCAGGAATTACAAATGGCTTCAGGACTCGGCGCATTATACGATTAAGAATCTCACATCGCTCGGCCTTACGAACCAGGGCGGGCGTATCCTTCTTAAGGATGGCTTTAAGAACACGGTGGATTCCGTTTACTACCTCAGTTCATGGCACTCAAAAACAGTTGAGGCTACACGCGACCGCTCGCTTGAGAGGATAAATCCGCTCTTAAGCTCCAATGATCCCTGCAACTGGCGCACGTGCGTAGCAAAAGAAGGGGCCACCCCGGGAAGGCTCAACAGCATATTTGTACTTAATCAAAAAGCAGAAGCCCGTTTTTCAATACTGCCCAATCCATTTTCTCCCGACAACGACGGCTTTGAAGATTTCACAATAATAAACTACAACCTTTCCGAAGGCGTTACGGGCGTAGTGGTAAAAATATTCGACAGTCAGGGCCGCCTGGTAAGAACGATTACACCCGCGGGATACGGCAGCAAAGGCTCATTTGTCTTTGACGGCATGGGTGAGGACGGAAGCCCCTTAAGGATGGGGATTTACATAGTTCTCCTTCAGGCCCTGGACAGCAGCAATATTGTTGCCGACACCATAAAATCCGTCGTCGTTGTTGCGCGGAAGCTATGAGGCTGTAGTTTCTTCCGGAACCCTCCCATTTTATCGCTTTGACTTTCTTTCTTTAACTCTTTAGTTTACAGCTTTAACTTTCATCTGCAATTTATTTTATCCATTAAAGGGGAGAAAGAGCCATGTTAAGGTTTTTATTTATAACACTTTTCCTTTTTAATTTTACCCTCCTTCAGGCACAGAATAAATACGTTCTTGTTGTACATGGCGGGGCAGGCACAATCGTAAAAGGCATGATGACGCAGGCGGAGGAAGACTCCATACGCGCAAAACTGAAAGAAGCCCTCGCGGCCGGAAGCAATGTACTGAAAAGTAACGGCTCAAGCCTGGACGCTGTAACGGCTGCAATTAATGTAATGGAAGACTCTCCATTGTTTAATGCCGGTAAAGGCGCCGTATTCAACAGCAAGGGACAGAATGAAATGGACGCGGCCATTATGGACGGCAAGACCCTCATGGCAGGCGCCGTTGCGGGAGTGCACCACATTAAAAACCCTATTAACCTCGCCCGCCTTGTAATGGAAAAATCGCCGCACGTTATTATGACAGGCGACGGCGCAGAGGAATTTGCCAGAAGCCAGGGAATGACCATGATGCCGGAGAGCTACTTCTACTATGAAAAAAGATATGAGCAGCTCCAGAAGATAAAGGAAAAAGAAAGACAGGATTCCATTCAGGGTCACAAAATGGGCATCCATGAGAAAGTGGTAAACGATTACAAATTCGGCACCGTGGGCTGTGTTGCGCTCGACCGTTCAGGCAACCTTGCCGCCGGCACTTCAACCGGAGGCATGACGAACAAAAAATACGGGAGAGTTGGCGACAGCCCGATAATAGGGGCCGGCACATACGCAAACAACAAAACCTGTGCTGTGTCCGCAACGGGCTACGGCGAATATTTTATACGCAACGTAGTTTCATACGACATCTCGGCTTTAATGGAATATAAGGAGATGAGCCTCCAGGATGCGGCCGACTTCGTCATCAATAAAAAGCTTAAAGACCTTGGCGGCGACGGCGGCGTAATTGCGCTCGACAGACAGGGCAACATAGCCATGCCCTTTAACACCGAAGGCATGTACCGCGGCTATATAAAAGAAGACGGGACGATTGAGATCGAGATCTATAAATAGTTCGACGTTCTTATGAGCCTGCTTTAGCGGGCTTTCTCAATTGACTAGACCCGAGCTTTAGCTCGGGGTACCCGGAGATTCCCCCTCCGTTGGGCTTTAGCCACAGATCATCCGGGATTGACCGTTTCGCATAGGCATGAACATTTACCATAAATAAAGGAGAGTTGTTATGTCTGTTGTACTTTCCGGTTCAGGTCTCACAATTGAAAAACTCGTCAGAATTGCACGCCGCAACGAGAAAGTGGAATTAAGCCCCGAGGCACTGCAGCGCATTAATCTCTGCCGCAAAATGCTGGAAGAGAAAATCCGCACTCACGAAATAATGTACGGCGTTAATACCGGCATAGGGGAATTCTCTGAAGTGGTGCTCGACGACGAGCAGGTAAAACAGTTTCAGAAATATCTCATCTATAATCACTCGGCGGGAATCGGGGAGCCCGCGCCAATCGAATACGTAAGAGGCGCCATGGCAGGCAGAATTAACGTCCATGCCCATGGCAACTCCGGCGTAAGGCCCGAGGTCACTCTTACACTTGTCCAGATGCTGAATAAAGGCGTTACACCCGTCGTCTGCCAGAAGGGATCGGTTGGCGCCTGCGGCGATCTGGCGCCAATGTCGCAGATTGCGCTTCTGATGATGGGTGAAGGAGAGGCTTTCTATAAAGGCGAAAGGCTTCCCGGGCGCGAGGCTTTCGACCGCGCGGGCATTGCGATACCCGGACTTCAGGCGCGCGACGGCCTGGCAACCATTAACGGAAGCAACCTCCTTACCGCAATGAGCGCAATTCACCTTTACGACATGAACCGTTTTCTTAAACAGGCCGAAATTGCCTGCGCAATGACTCTTGAAGCCCTTTACGCAAACATGAAACCCTACGACAGCCGCCTGCATGAAATCCGCGGCTTCAAAGGCGCCGTTAGAAGCGCACACTCCATTATGAAGTGTATTGAAGGAAGCGACCTTTTAACGGGGAAACTCAAAATGAAAGTCCAGGACGCGTATTCCATGCGCTCAACGCCCCAGGTAATTGGCGCGGCACACGACGCCCTGGCATACGCTAAAGAGCAGGTTGAGACAGAGCTTAACGGCGTAGGGGATAACCCTATATTTCTTCCCGAGGAAAAGCTGACCCTTACGGGAGCCAACTTCCAGGGCACACCAGTCTCCCTCCCGATGGATATGGCAGGCGCCGCAATAACAATGGTAAGCATTTTATCCGAGCGCAGGCTAAACCGTCTTCTTAATCCCGCCTTAAGCATTGGCCTTCCTGCGTTTTTAACCAGGGGAGCCGGCATGTTCTCAGGCCTCATGCTGAGCCAGTACACGGCGGATACACTGATAGCGGAGCAGAGGATACTCTCAAACCCGGCTTCCATTCAGTCAATTCCCGCGGCTGCCGACCAGGAGGATTTTGTCTCGATGGGAATGAATACGGCAATCAAGAACGCCCAGATACTTGATAACGCGTACGGCGTTCTGGGAATAGAGTTTATTGCCGCAAGCCAGGCTCTGGATTTCAGGGAATTCAATCCCGGCACAGGAGTATGCACGGCAAAGAATATTGTACGCAAATATGTCGCTCACTTGGAAGAAGACAGGCCCCTGTATCCCGATCACACAAAAATGAAAGAGGTGGTAAAGAGCTGCGAGATACTGGAGGAAGTTGAAAGGGCTGTTGGGAGCCTGGAATAAAATTGGTAACCCCGTTGAGGCGCCAGGAAATGGTTCCTGGCACCACGGGGTTTTGTTTTTTGAGGGGGTTAAAATGTTTTTACCTTGTATTGCCTGTAGTCAAATGAGTATTCGTTTCCGCCTGCAGGTATTACAAGCCTTATAAATTCAGCATCACGCCGGATTGGTATGTGAAAAAATCCCCCTTCCTTTTCACCCGGGAATACGGTTACCTTTCTTAGCACATCGTTCATCCAGTAGTCTTTTTCACCGCCAAGCTTTGTCTTGTTGTTCTCGTAGCTGATTTCCGCGTTTTCATCCGCAATTCTTCTTTCCTCGCGCTCTTTTTCCTCTTTTTTCAATTCCTCAGCCGAGCGTTTTGTGCCTATTGAAGCTATGGAACCCACCAGGTCAATTGTACTGCCTATGGCGCTAAGGGTAAGGCGGGTTCTTTCACTGGCCTCCATATCGTTCGATTCCTTTTCTATTCCCGCAAGTTTCAGCTCGGGATCCACGGCATAGATCCTCCCGGCAGAGCGTGTATTCTTAGGGATGCTGTCACGGAATGGCTCATAATAAATTTCTCCGGGATCGAGCAGGACCGGTTTTTCAGTAAGGTTTTCGTAGTTAACAAGAAAGACAAAACGGCCTTCCTGCACTTCCACAAGGCTCAAATGGACCTTACCCTGATTATCCTCTTTGCCTATCACCTCGCGGCCATAATCCCAGACAGGTTCAGCGTCGATGGGGGATAGCCTGTAGACCGCCGAGCCTGCGCAGTTAAACTGCAGAAATGAAATGAATACAATTAAAACAAGAGCTAAAGGTTTCAGCCTGCGGGTCATTTTTGCCTCTGATTAAATATTTAATGTTGTGAGGTCAAAATCCATGCCCATTATAAAAGATTAATATTTTGGGATTAATGCGGATTTGTATTATCCCCCGCGGGAAATATTGTACAAACAAATGTACTTACAATGTATACAGAAGCAGACATTTCCCCCTTTTGTCTTTTGCTGCGGAATTACATAATTTATTCCATCATCTTTTACCAAACATTGAAGCCCAATCAGAATGTACAATAGCCTCATTATATATTATTTCAGCGGGACGGGCAATGCGCTTACCGCGGCAAGGTGGATGGCAGCAAAGGCAGATTCCATGGGAATTAAAACTTCACTCGTCCCGATTGACCGCTTTAAGAAGCCTTCCATTCCTTTTCATGAAGGCAAAACGCTGATTGGGTTTCTTTATCCCACGCACGGCTTCAGCCTGCCGTGGATAATGCTGAAATTTATGCTCAAATTCCCGCTCGCCCCTAAACAGGATGCTTTCCTAATGAATACAAGAGCCGGAATGAAAGCAGGCAGATGGTTTACTCCCGGGCTCAGCGGCATGGCACAGCTTCTTGCAATGTTCGTGCTTAAAATAAAGGGCTTTAACATTAAAGGCCTCCTCCCCCTGGATATGCCTTCAAACTGGATATCTATCCATCCGGGACTTAATAAGAAAACTGTGGACTCAATTGTTGAAAGGTGCCGGGGCGTAATAGATAATTTCTCTGAAAGGATACTGGCGGGAAAAAGAGTCTATAGGGGGCTTTGGTCACTTCCCATAGACATTGCTGTAATTCCTGTTGCAATAGGGTATACTTTCTTCGGGCGCTTTATACTTGCAAAGTCGTTTATCGCTTCAGCGGACTGCGGCAGCTGCAGGCTCTGCGAGGAGGAATGCCCAACGGGAGCTCTTAAGATCATGGACGGGCGCCCCTACTGGTCGTTTAAGTGCGAAAGCTGCATGAGGTGCATGAATATATGTCCTAAGAACTCGATACAGACGGCGCATACATTTGTTGTTTTAGCGTTTATCGTTTTATCCTTTATACCATATTCGTTCTGGCTTACGGCAATAGCTTCAAAATACTTCTTCGGGGCTTCGGGACTTGCGTTTGATCTATTATATAAAGCCGCCGGCTGGAGCTTTCGGATGCTCTTTTTGTTCATAGCCTACCATGTGCTTCATTTTATGATAAAGAACAGAGTGATCAGCGATTTTTTCACCTACACATCTCTTACCCGATACTGGAGGCGCTACAGGGCCCCCGGCGTAAAGGCCTCGGATTTCCGGCAGAAGAAATGAGAATCGGGGGCTGAAGCCCCTATCTTTTTTGATTTCGGGCTCCACGAGCTAAAGCTCGTGGCTATTCAGGCTGAGAAAGCCCTCCAAGGAGGGCTCAATTTGAAACCCTCCGCGGAGGGCTTTTCTCAGATGAATAGCCACGGCCTTCAGACCGTGGGGGACGGGCAAATGTCAAGCACAATTTTATAAAAAGATTTCTGTGGGAATTTGAATCCCCTCTTTTGTTTATTTTTCAATATTATTTAACTTTGCACTCGATATATTGTTTTTTGTTGGACTGCCCTTATTATTTAAGACTATTAAACTGGAGATTCCTAAATGCAGCTAAATTATGTTGACTGGCTGGTAATTGCCTTGTATTTTCTTTTCAACCTGGCTGTGGCTCTTTATCTCCGCAAAAGAGCTACGCAAAGCGTAAGCGACTTCTTCGTCTCGGGTCGTAATGTCAGCTGGTGGCTGGCAGGTACTTCCATGGTCGCCACTACCTTTGCCGCCGATACCCCGCTTGTTGTAACAGGCCTCGTTGCCCGTAACGGCATTGCAGGCAACTGGATCTGGTGGAGCATGGTTTTCAGCGGAATGCTGACCGTATTTTTCTATGCAAAACTCTGGCGCCGCGCCGGGGTGTTGACTGACGTTGAGTTTGCCGAAATCCGCTATCACGGTAAACCGGCGGCTTTCCTGCGCATATTCCGCGCAATTTATCTGGGACTTCCGATCAACCTGATCATTATGGGCTGGGTTAACCTGGCTATCGTTAAGATCATGATGTCCGTTCTCGGCATCTCAAAGATCGAAGCCCTCTTCTTTGCAATTTTAATTATGTTCATTACGGCTTCAATTTCATCTCTTTCAGGCCTCTGGGGCGTACTCTGGACAGACATGTTCCAGTTCTTCCTGAAAATGAGTATGGTTATCCTCCTTGCAGTTTATGCCGTTTCGGCTACAGGCGGCATGGGTACGCTTGTTACAAAGCTGCATGAGATCGATCAGAGCCGTGATCCTTCAAGCTCAATTTTGTCATTTGTGCCCGATCTGAACTCGACTTGGATGCCGATGATAACGTTCTTTGTATTTATTGCCGTAAACTGGTGGGCAAGCTGGTACCCCGGTGCCGAGCCCGGCGGCGGCGGATACGTTGCACAGAGAATCTTCTGCGCAAAGAACGAAAAGCATTCACTTCTTGCAACACTCTGGTTCAACATTGCTCATTACGCCCTCCGCCCCTGGCCGTGGGTGATTGTAGCCCTTGTTGCAGTGGTGCGCTATAATAACGATCCTGCTTTCCATGCCGATCCGGAATCGGGATATATAAGAATTTTAATAAGCGACCTTCCGGCTTACTTCAGGGGACTTATGCTTGCGGCTTTTGCTGCGGCTTACATGTCAACCATAGGCACACAGCTTAACTGGGGTGCAAGCTACCTTGTAAACGACGTTTACAGAAGGTTCATTCCTGAAAAGAGCGAAAAGCACTACGTTAAGTTCTCACAGGTTGTTACAATGGTTCTTATGATATTATCGGCTATTGTAACCTTCTATATGGATTCAATTGCAAGCGCATGGCAGTTCCTTATGGCCATCGGCGCCGGAACAGGCCTTGTATACATACTCCGCTGGTTCTGGTGGAGAATTAACGCATGGAGCGAAATTTCAGCCATGGCTTCAGCGTTCGTTGTTTCACTTGTACTGCAGTTCGGTTTCGGTCTGACCGAAAGCAACCCGAAAGATTTTGCTTATCTTCTCTTAATTACAACCGGCGTTACCACAGCCGTATGGCTTACAGTTACATTTTTGACAAAGCCCGAGCCGAATGAAGTTCTTCTTTCATTCTACCGCAGGGTACGTCCTAATGCAACCATGTGGGCTCCCATTGCAAAGCAGGCTACAGACATAGTTCCCCAGAAAGACGGTCTGTTCAACCTCATGAACTGGGTAAGCGGTGTAATTATGATATACTGCACTCTTTTTGGTGTGGGACGCATTGTTCTGGGAGATACCCTCTTAGGCATAGTGCTGCTCGCTATAGGAATTTTCTTCGGCGGATTGATTTATTACAATATGAACAGAAAAGGCTGGGAAACCCTGAGCGCATAATCTCAGTCAAAAACAGCTTATAAAAATAAAGGGAGAGGCCGCATTTAAGCAGCCTCTCCCTTTTTTATTACTGTCTTACTTATATTAACTTCTTCTCAAACCTGATTCATTTTCTTCTGAGATTGTGAACTTTGAGATCATCTCCTGCAGGTTCATTGTTAGGCGGTTGAGGCCTTCGGAGGCTCTGGCAATCTCCTGAATGCCTGAGGACGACTGCCTGATTGAGGTGCTGATGCCTTCGATATTTTTGCTCATCTCTTCGCTTGTTGCAGCCTGCTGCTCGCTTGCCTGTGCAAGCTGATTGATGAGGTCGGCTCCCTTTTCAGTCCCGACAATGATTTCCTTCAGCGATTTTCCCGCTTTTTCAGCCAGGTTTTTACCCCTTTCAACTTCCGCTGTACCCTGTTTTATTGAAGATACCGCAAGTTCCGTATCCTGCTGTATTTTATTGATCATAAGCGCAATTTCCTTTGTAGCCTTCGTTGTACGCTCGGCAAGTTTGCGCACTTCATCCGCTACGACGGCAAAACCGCGTCCCTGCTCACCGGCACGGGCAGCCTCAATTGCGGCGTTTAAGGCAAGCAGATTAGTCTGGTCTGCAATATCGTCAATTACCTGTATAATTTCGCCGATCTGGCTGCTGCTGGTGCCAAGTTTTTCAACCGTTTCAGCGGCGCTTAAGACCACCTCGGCAATTTTATTCATTCCGTTAATGGTTTCAATTACAATCTGTCCGCCCTGACGCGCCATTTCGCCATTTTCCGAAGCCGAGCCTGCTGCGGTCCTGGAATTTTCCGTACTTGCAAGTATAGTTCTTGTCATCTCTTCAACTGCCCCGGCTACTTCGGCGGCCTGCATAGTCTGCTGGCTGGAGTTTGCTGCCATTTCCTCGGTGCTTGATGAGATCTCGCCTGTTGCACTGGCAGTTGCGCTGACGGCTTCAACTATATTTTCAAACATCTGTCTTATTCTTCCAAGCGCCCTGTTAAATCCGTTATAAAGCCTTCCCACATCATCCTGCTTCCGGGCTGTAAGAGAAACTGTAAGGTCGCCTTCGGCCAGCTTTTCAATTGCGCGCAGCATTTCGTTTGTGCTTTCGCTGAGGTAGCGGCTCTGTTCCAGTGCCTCGGTCTTGGCTTTTTCAGCCTGCTGTGCCGCCTCTTCGGCCTCGTCTTTTTTCTGCTTAAACTGGTCGACCAGCTTACGTATATTTTCTACCATTGCGTTAAACGCCTCGGCCAGCTGTCCTACCTCGTTCCGGCTGTTAATTGAGACTGTAGCCGTATAATCGCCGCGCGAGACCTTCTGGGCGCCGTCGGAAAGCATTTTAATAGGTTTTGAGATATTCCGTGCATAAAAGAAAGCGCTTCCAAGGGTAAGAAGGGTAATCAGTAGTATGGCAAGATAGAAGTTATTTCTGACCTCGGAAACTTCTTTTTGAATATCCTTAATCATCATGCCGTTAACCACAATCCAGCGCCATGGGCGGAAGAGTTCAAAACAGTAGAGTTTGGAGACCATTCCATTTTCTTTCATATAATGGAAGATAGTTGAGCCTCCCCCTTTTTCCTCGCTCATGCTGCTCCAGATCCTCTGTGTGTAGTTCCCCATATCGTCGTGATCGTTGCCTACAAACTTCCCGACGTTTGCCATATTGCGCGAAACGCGGCAGTATCCGTCGAGGTCATTAACAAAAAGGTAGTCCTTTTCGTGAAATTTCATATTCTGTATCAGGTTGAAGGCCACGGCCTTCGCGCTGTCCTGTGTCATCGTGCCGTTATCAACTTTACTCTGCAGGTTTTCGAGTATAGAGCAGGTAGCGTCCAGCACATTTTTAAGTCCCAGTTTTTTATTTTCGTATATATTGTCTTCTATTTGAGGAAGGAAATAGAATTCAAACGCCCCCCAAAGGCATACGGAAAAGAAAATGCTGAAGCTCAGGATTTTAGAGAAGACTCCCCAGTCACGGATCCTTTTAATTTTCATTTTACTTCGTAAGAATAAGTTATAAAAAGTAGTTTATTATCGAAAAACCGGACGGCATAATTTAAGGCTTTCCGGCCTTATTTGCATAATAATTAATAAGTCCGGCTTTCTTTTCACGCCGGGGGAGCTAAAAAATATAGCATTGCAATTAAAATAAAACTCGTTAAGTTAATATTTAGGCATGAAAAGGCCGATTTTGATTAATATGTGACTATGGGAAGGTTTGTTCAATAACAAAAAGGAGGAGTGAGAAAGATGAAAAAGTTATCAGTAATATTAGCTTTGATCGCAATGCTGTTCTTTATAGATGCATGTTCAACTACAAGGTCCACCACCGGCAGCGGCACCGGCTCCACAACAGGCACCGGTACAGGAGGGACGACTGATAACACTGGCGCAACCGGATCCTCAAGAACCGGATCAACGGCCTCCAGTGTTAACCAGGAGTTCGTTTCTGACGCCGCAAGCGGAGGAATGATGGAAGTTGAGCTGGGTACAATGGCCGTTCAGAATGCCTCGAGCCAGGAAGTAAAGGATTTCGGGCGCAGGATGATTGATGATCACTCCAAGGCGAACGATGAGCTGAAATCCATTGCCGCAAAGGAAAACATCCCCGTTCCCGCGGCCCTCAAAGATGAGAACCGCGACGACGTGGATAAGCTTTCCAAGCTCTCGGGCAGCGACTTTGACAAGGAGTACATTGATATGATGGTAAAAGACCACCAAAAGGATATCAAGAACTTCGAGGATATGGCTCAGAATGCACAAAGCCCCGAGCTGAAGCAGTTTGCCCAGAAAACACTTCCTACACTGCGCCAGCACCTGAAAATGGCACAGGATATACAGGACAAGATGGGAAATAAATAAATCCCGTTTTTTAACCTGACAGGCATAACCTGCCGGAGAAAGTTTTTGAAATATGAAACTTTTCCGGCAGGTTTTGTCGTATTTGCCCCTTTTTTATATGTCCTAAGATTGAAAACCCCGTAGAATATTTGAATATCCGGAATTCCGCCTGTAAAACCACGATAGTGGTTTTCTATCTGTAGCCCAGGGTATCAAATCCCCGAAGGGGATGTAGACACCCTGGGTTTTAATAACAACCACCACCCACAAAAAACCACGTCAGTGGTTTTATATATGTTACCGGAATCCCGCAATATTAAACGCGCATGTAACAGACATAAAACCACTACGTGGTTTTGTGGGGTGGGGGATTTTTGATATTTACCCAGGGTTTTGGCCCCCGCCTTCGGCGTTGGCGGCAAACCCTGGGCTACAGATAGAAAACCACTGCCGTGGTTTTTAGCGCTTTAATATTTGCAAGTCTTTTACCCTCCAGCACTTAGTGACGTGCGCACTTGCAAGTTATTCCAGGAAATTTATAATTAAAAGTACCTGCAGTATTTTAATGCACGCGGGTAAAACCATGTTCTTTCAAAACATAACAGGCCTAAAAACACAGACACGGCTTTTAATAAATTTATGCTTAAATAAGCCATAAATACTGACTATATATCAACATACAGAGAGGGTAGCCATGAAACGGACAAGTATGCTGTTAATGTTATGTTATATTTTCCTGAATTCCACGATCAATTTTGCCTCCGAATACACAGGTTCTCTTAATGCGCTTTTAGTGCCTGAGGCGCCGCAGCTCTATTCACCCGCCAACCAGTCGGTTGACAGGCCGCTTACGCAGTCGGTAAGCTGGTCTACTATTTCAGACGCAATTTCTTACGAGGTTATGGTTGCTAACGACAGCCTTTTTTATTCCGGTGTAAGGGATACCGTTGTTACAGCAATTTACCGCGAGCTGTGGTGGCTTCAGAATAACAGGAAATACTACTGGAGGGTTAAAGCCATCGACTACTTCGGGCAGGAAAGCCCGTGGTCGGTTACATGGGGATTTACAACTGTATCGGCCGCACCCCCGAAACCTGTACTTCAGTCCCCCTCGGACGGCCTTACCGGCCAGCCTCAGAGCATTCTTTTCAAGTGGTACCCCGCGGAAGGGGCAAAGATCTACACGCTGGAGCTTGCGGCAGACACGTTCTTTAATAATGTAACGCATCACATTGACACACTTAAGACCAATTCCATGCAGATAAGCGGACTTAAAAACGGCATGAAATACTTCTGGCGCGTAAACGCGTACAATAAAGGGGGGCTTAGCGACTGGTCGGATGTGTGGAAGTTTTCAGTTGTAATGGCGCAGACGCCGCTATTATCCCCGGCAAATTCGTCGAACAACCAGCCCCTGAATGTTACATTGAAATGGAAACCCGTTGCATTTGCCGACAGCTATCAGCTGCAGGTTTCAACGCTTCCTGCTTTTTCCACCATATTCTTTGAGGACGCGGCCGTAAAAGAGACTTCCCGGGATCTCCCGCCTTTATCGAACGGTACAACATACTACTGGCGGGTCAGGGCAAAGCAGGGCAATAACGCGGGAATATTTTCCGACACGTGGAATTTCACAACAATTAAGCCTATGCCGAACGTGCCGATACTTGCTTCGCCTGCCGACGGGTCGACTTTCCAGCCCGTAACCATAACGCTGATGTGGAATACTGCACCGAACGCGCTTATGTACCACCTGCAGGTGTCAGAAAAAAACGATTTTTCCACTATACTCTTTGAAGACTCGACAATAACCAAAACCTCGCAGGAGATCTATAATCTTAAGAACGGGACAAGGTATTACTGGCGGGTAAGCGCAAAGAATGTCACGGGATCGAGCCCGTATTCGAACGCATGCAGTTTTGTTACGGTAATGGTCCGTCCCGACGGCCTTGCAGCCAGTTCATACGGCTTAAAGAAAGTAAAGCTCATCTGGAGCGACAATTCGGATAACGAGGCGGGCTTTATTATAGAAAGAAAGGCCACGGGCAGTTATGAAACAGTTGACACCGCCCTGGCCAACAAGACGAGTTTTATAGACACCACCGTTCAGATGGGAACGACATATATTTACCGCATAAAGTCTTTCAACGCCGCGGCCGCCTCGCAGTACAGCAACGAGGCTAATGTTACCACAATAAGCTCGGTTGAGACTGAAGGGGGGATGCTGCCATTGGAATTTGACCTGTTCCAGAACTACCCGAATCCTTTTAACCCCTCGACAAAGATCAATTACGCCATTCCCTTTGAGAGCAGCGTAAAGCTGACGGTTTACAATTCACTGGGTAAGGTGATACGTGAGCTTGTAAACGGGGTGCAGCATCAGGGAGTATACGAGGTTAGGTTTGAGGCAAGTGAACTGCCCTCGGGCCTGTATTTTTACGCCATAGACGCCAGGTCTCCCTACAACGGGCAGGAGTTCAAGAGCGTGAAGAAGATGCTGTTAGTGAAATAACGTTCGACGTTTTATGACTAGCCCGGGACCTGAGGAATCCGGGTTAGTCAATTTTTAATTTTCACAAATGCTTTTTGTACGTCCTGACCGCCAGGGCATAAGCCGCCAGCATAATCCCGAGGCACCACGCCAGGGCAATCCATATGTCGTTACCTGCAGGCTTTCCCGCCAGCAGCAGACGGATTGCATCGACAATGAATGTTACCGGCTGGTTTTCGGCAAAGGCGCGGACAGGCCCCGGCATGGAAGCCGTAGGCACAAAGGCCGAGCTGATTAAAGGCAGAAGATGAATGGGATAGGCAATTGCAATTGCGCCATCCTGCGTTTTTGCCGATAAGCCCGGAATAGCCGCAATCCACGTCAAAGCCAGAGTAAACAGCGCGAGTGTACCGGCTACGGAAAGCCACGCCAATATTCCCGCCGGAGACCGGAACCCCATAACAAGCGCCACAAGGATTACCGCTGCAACTGAAACGGCGTTTGACGCCAATGAGGTTAAAACATGCCCCCACAACGCGGCCGAACGTGCAACCGGCATGGAATGGAAACGCTCGAATATTCCCCGGTGCACATCGTTATAAAGGCGGAAAGACGTGTAGCCTATACTGTTTGCAATGGTAATAAGCAAAACCCCGGGCAGCAGGTAGTTTATATAGTTATCCGTGCCGCTTTGAATTGCGCCGCCTAAAACATAAACAAACAGCAGCATAAGGGCAATAGGCATGATTGTAGCCGTAATTATTGTATCCATGCTGCGGAAATGATGGCGCATGGAACGGCCAAGCATAACGCTCATATCGCTGAATAAATAATTCTTTGTTTCCATTTAATCCATCCCCTTTTTGCCTATAATTGCAAGAAATATTTCCTCCAGCGAGGGCTGTTTTTCCACATACTCCACCTTTGCCGGCGGGAACAGGTTCTTAAGCTCGGCCAGCGTGCCGTTGGCAATAATTCTGCCCTCGTGCAAAATTGCAATCCGGTCGGCCAGCTGTTCAGCCTCCTCCAGGATTTGTGTAGTAAGAAATACCGTAGTGCCGTTTTGAGCGAGCTCTTTAACCATTTTCCAGACTTCGATGCGCGCCTCAGGATCGAGCCCCGTCGTAGGCTCGTCGAGGAAAATCAGCTGCGATTTTCCCACAAGGCTCATTGCAATATCGAGTCTTCGGCGCATACCGCCTGAATATGTAGAAACCCTGCGCCCGGCGGCCTCATTAAGGCCGAAGCGGTTCAGCAGGTCATCGGCCTCCCGTTTCGGATCTTTAAGGTGCCTGAGCCGGGCAATCATAACCAGGTTTTCCCGGCCGGTCAGAATCTCGTCCACTGCTGCAAACTGCCCGGTAAGGCTGATTGACTGCCGCACGCTTTGGGGCTTTGCAGTAACATCGAACCCGTTAACTTCAGCGCTTCCGCCATCCTGTTTCAGAAGTGTAGTGAGAATTTTTACAATTGTCGTCTTACCCGCGCCGTTAGAGCCGAGAAGTGCGAAAATACTTCCTTTTTCCACCTCAAAATCCACACCTTTAAGGACATGCAGATCTTTGTACGCCTTCCGCAGTCCTTTTACCATTATTGATTTGCTTTGCATATTCCTCACATATTAATTGATATCGAATTATCCCCGGGAAACCGGGGGCTAAAGTTTCTCAAACAACCGTTACCTTCGAGAGGTCTATTACCCACAAGCCTTTAAGCGCCAAATAAGTAAGCTTATCCATCGTCGCGCCATCGAAGCAGACAGTCTTCATGGCAAGGTAAGATTTGTTAGTCACGGAAAAAGGGAGTGTAAACGATACATTCCTGAATGTGGCGCCTTTGAAGGAAACATCGGTCAGTGCCGACTTGTCGAACCTGACGTCAATAAAGGTCTGCCCTTCGAAATTCAGTCCCCGCAGGTCGGAATGCTTAAAATCCACGCCGTTAAAGGTGCAGTTTTCAAAAACCGCTTCACTCAGGTCGGATACCGTGATCTTCACGTCTTTCATTTTCACATCGGTGAACTTTGCGCGTGTCATCGCCGCTTTATTGAATTCGGTGCGTACAAGAATAGTTTTATTGAAGTCCGCACCCGAAAGGTCGATAGCCGAAAAGCTGCAGTCCGTCAGGTTCGCCCTGTTAAAGTTAGCTTCACCGGCGTCACTGGACTCGAAGGAACTGCCTGTAAGGTCGGCGCCGCTAAAATCAGCCCCATGCAATGCGCTTGCCTTGAATTTCCCTTTATGCAGAGTGACGCCCGCAAAATCGCTCTGCTGCAGGTTGGCGGCGGTGAGTCTTATTCGCGCCTGCCGCTCTTCCGGGCGGGAGGAATCCTCAGCCAATGGTGGTGTTTGTTCCCGGCTGCCGGCACCGGTTGTATCAGAAGCCTTTTCACTGCCGGCCGGCTGCGGGTTCTCTGAAAAATAATTAAGGTCAACGCCCAGAATTTCAGCCAGGCGGTTAAAAGTAATGATATTTGGGATTGACTCTCCGCGCTCCCATTTGCCGACCGCCTGCGGACTAATGAACATTTGTTTGGCGAGCTCGGCCTGTGACATATTTATTTTCTTTCTGGCTTCGGCAATTTTGCTGCCGATCATCTTAGCTTCCATAGCAACAATCCTTTCTTTTGCTTTTTGATTCAATGCTTCAAAGATATACGGATTCGATTTCCAAATCAATTGAGATCCAATAACTTATCGTTGTAATCCCGCTACTTGTCGTTGTAATATGACAACCATCAGTTGTTTCCGCATAAACCGGGTGTTCCGGGGGTAATAAATAGACTGAACAGCCACAGTGAATAGTCAATTTTTAATTGCCTTCAAGCATTTTGAATTCCTCGTCGCTAATTTCCCCCTTTTCTATGCGCGGCGAATCTATTTGGGGAATCTTTTTTCTCTTTTTAATTTTATTAAAGAAGAACCCTCAGAGTCCTGATTTTATCAGGACTCTGTACTGTTTTGTTTCTTTAAATACTTTCTTGTTTAAATACATTCTTGTTTTAATTTCTTTCTTGTTAATACATTCTTGTTTATGTACCCGTTTAGGGCACTCCTTTAGGCTTAAGCCTGTACCCGGATTGAATCCTGAAAAAAGGTAATAAAATAAAAAAAGGTAATTTTCTTTAGAATTTGAGCTGATTTCAACGTTTCTGCCGGTTGTACCCTGTGACCCGCCCGGCGTCCCGCTATGCGTCCCGGTTAAGGGCTCCCGGTGTCCCGCTTTGGACAGGTATAAAAGTCAAATATAAACAAGAAAGAACGCTTACTGGTATTTCTCCCAGTCCACAATACGTATAATATTATTACAGTAATCTGCCCTTACTTCAATAAGTCCTCTTGAAGAAAAATAATTAAGAACTTTATACACATAGTTGCGGCTGCGCTTCCACCTCTTTGCAAGGTAGGAAATGGGCACCATTATTTCTCCTTTATCCAGATGGATCCTGCCTTTGCTTTGTGCAACTATCCTTTCAGTGTACGAAGCCAATGCCAGCAGCTCCACAAACGCCATAACCCTGTCGCGCGGCTCCTCCGTCCATACGGGAAACTGTATAAAATCCCTGGGAAGACACACATAACCCTTCATAAAACCTCCTGCTATTATACTGTTAAATTACATCATTGAATGTTCTATGACACCAGCTTTGACTTTATGCACTTTACTCCTTCAATGCGGTGCATTGCCGGGATGTACTGAACGGGTACAATGCCCGTCCTGCCGTTTCGCGCCTTATTTACTATTATTTCCATATACTCATCGGCCTTAATCTGGTTGCCGAACATATCATAAAAGGTATACTCCTTCCCCTCGAAAGGATCGATGCCGTACTTTTTGGGGCGGTAGAGCATCATAACAAGCTTTGCTTCCTGTTCAATTGAGCTGGATTCTTTGAGATCCGATATCTGGGGCCTGTGGTCCTGCCGTTTTTCAGAATCGCGGTTGAGCTGGCTGATGAGAATAATAGGAATTCCCGTATCCTTAGCGAACACCCTCATTTCGCGCATAAGGGCGCCGATCTCCAGGTCGTAGCGTTCCTTATGGTAGGAAGTATCAATAAGCGTTATGTAATCGACCATAATCACATTCACATTATGTTTCAGGCGCCAGTAATTGATTTTTGCCTTAATAGTTTCCGGGGTTTCAGCCGCGCCGTCGTCAATTAAATAGTCGTCGCCCGAATATTTTTTAGAAGCCTCGGACAGCATTTCCATTTCCCCCTGGTTCAGTTCTCCGTTTTCAATCCGCATTGAATCGATCCGTGCCGCCTCGGAAATATTTCTCATAAAGAGGCTTTCCGATTCCATTTCAAGGCTGAACACGGCCGGCTTCAAGCCCTGCTTCATAAAATTCCTCATAAGCTGAAGCATGAAATCGGTTTTTCCCATGCCTGTTCTGGCCGCAATTACAGTCAGGTGGTTTTTAGGAATTCCAATTACCTGGCGGTCAAGTTCCGGTATTAAGGTACGGATATACTGGCTAGACTTACCTTCCACGGCGTCCTGGATTTCCTTAAGCACGGTTTCGGCCACATTACTATTTTTCCTTTCCCTGACGCAGCCGCCGATATATTCCTTAAAAGTTTCATTTATAAATGATATAATATCCATCGCAAAATCGAGGCCTGTTTCCCTGGTGGAAGCGAAATACTCCCTGATCTCCCGTTCAATTTTAATTTCTGTAAGAAGTTTTATCGCATCCCCGGTATTACGCATAAACTCCGCGTCGCCAATTCTTTCGCGGAGGTGCGCCCTGAGGTTTTCAGGTTTGCCTTCCAGTATCAGCTTCTCGTGAAGAGTTCTTAGTCCCGGTGCGCGGCCTGTGGAATAGAAATAGTTCATCGCTTCCGAATAGATTATTCTGTTTTCCATGCATGAAAATATTTCAGCCGGGGGATTAACCGCCGCGGCGCTAAGGAAGCCCTGCTCGCTTATAAGCATTGAGTGAAGGGCCGAATACTCCAGTTTGAGATTTGAATTATCTTTCATAGCAAAGCCTCCATTCTTCAGGGATTTGTTTTTTAGTTTTTTCTTTCATCTCTATAAAAAGCGCGTGAAAGTGCAGCCTGAGTGTGGAAGGGGAGACGACGTGTTTTTTCCAGAAAGGATGTGATTGCGACAGTTCAATAACACGCCTTAGTTCCACAGGTGGAATTCCGAATTCATTTAATATTCTGCTTATTTCAAGGTCCCACTCTGCCGTATCCTGTATTACGATGTAAGGATCGTTTTTCCTGATTTCAGAAAGAAGGAAAGCGGCAAGTCCCCGCGCCTCAGGATCTGAAGCTGCAGCGGTATTTTGATTTAATTCCTCAGGCGGCTTTATGTTTTCATTCTGCCTGAGCGGGACTTCCTTTTCATCCTGCCCGTTACAATCAGGATTATTCCGGTACTGTTCCCAGTTTTTAATTTTAATGATTGTTGTATAGGGGTTTGTCTTTACCTCAATAAGTCCCATCGAAGCAAACTCTTTAAGTACTTTAAGGACAAAATTCCTGCTGCGTTTCCATCTTTTGGACAGGGCGACAGTGGAGTAAGCGACTTCACCCGGTTCAATTTTAATTTCAGCATTTCCTTTTCTTAAAGTTCTTTCCTTATAGGTAGCCAGAAGGATGATGTCCAGCAGTGCCCTCGGGCGTTCAAAAGGGGAGCGGTAATACATTTCATCCCGGGTCAGTTCCCTTGGGAGTTTGATATAGCCTTTCATAGTGCCTCCGTGTTTAAAGGTTCTACGTGCGGCGTTTCGCCTTCTTTTTTATTACGTCAGAAATTACATATCTGAGTACTTTTTTTTAGAATAGAAAAAGGTCAAATCCGCCTTAGCGGAAAAGCTGGACATTTGTAGAGGAATTAACGCTGGGTTCTCTGCTCCAATATAATTTGGAGATGAGACTGAAGGGAAAAGTGTGAGAATAGGACTTCGCGCCATTGTCATTTATCGGCATAGAGTTCAGGCTTAAATGAGTGGCAAACGAAGCTGCAACTGCAAGATTGCAATAAGATTTTAAAAAAGCAAAGTATTTTGCGGGTCCTGATATCCTCTCAGGAGGCTTTTTAGAAAAGCAGTGATTTAGCGCAACGGAAGTCAATTAAAAATTAAAAATGAAAAATTAAAAAGTGAAGAAATGCAGGGGAGGCGGGGGGAGGGGGAATTATGGAAGATAAATTAATTGCAATCTTAACACACACAAATCACCTAATATCAGAGGTCCGGAGGACCGACTTGTCTGTAGAAAGAGATGGCATCCTCCCCCATCTCCCGGAGCCTCAGCGAGGCGACATATTCCAGAGATTATCAGTCCATCTAAAAATTCAAAGGAAGCCTTAAAGAAACGTAATAGTTATCCTTCACCTTATTCAGGGAAAAATAAACTTCCTTATTATATTCATTAGCACTTTTTGCAGCTTCGAAAATAGACAAGATATGAATAACCGTTCCAGCCAACAAGTAGCCAAAGTCGGACTTAAATTCCCCGTTATCATTACGAATAGAGGAGAAGTACTTATAATAACAAAATCCGGTACCGAAGAAATACAGTAAGCCGCCGAAAGGATCTTCATTATAGAACTGGCCCGTTCCGGGGACAATAAATGACAGCACGCCGGCCAGTGTAGGATCCTTAAGGATTGGCGGTCTCATATAGTTATAATTCTGCAGCTGCATTCTTCTTTGTGTGTTCCCGGCCATGGGTAAATACCTGTCACTTTTAATATCCTTCACTTTAGAAGATGCCGGCGGAACACCGTTCTTAAAATAGTCAGATGGAACCAGGGACCAGATTCCGGTTTGGGAATTCTGTGCTTCCTTTTCATACCGGGCATAATTATGCTGTTTAGCCGGATCCGAACTATCGATGCAGGCGGCGAACCCGTTTTTGAGGAATACCGTTGCCACATCCTCATCATCTCCCATGGCATATTCGCGGTAGAGGCAGACGAGTTTTGTGCTGTCGGGCAATGATTGGTTATACTTAATTCTGAAATATCTATTTACAAAATACATTTCACTAAACTTCTTTATTTCGCCGGCGATTTGGCTCAAAGTTTCATTAGTATCAATCGTGCTTGGGACATAAACGCCAGACAGCCTGACAATTTGGCCATTCCGCAGCTGAAGCAAATTCCCGTCAAGGACATTAGTAACCTGGACAGACTGTGAGAAAAGCAGGTTTGGCAAAACAATGATAAAGAAAAGGACTGCAGCAATAGTGTTCAATGATTTTTGGATAGACATATGTGGCCCATTTAGATTTTACAGATAAGGGTACAACTTTGTCTTCACAACATAATAAAAATGGCGAATTTGTCCAAAGGCAAAACTAAAGCAGGAAATCACCGCAATATATTAATCTCAATCTTAATACACATTAATCCCCTCATATCAGAGGTCCGGAGGACCGACTTGGCTGTAGAAAGAGATTGCATCCCCCCACCACCGGAGCCTCAGCGAGGCGACATGTAAGATGTATATAAACGAGATTATCCCAGCAAAGCACGGGGAGAAAATGCAATTTGAGAATATAAGCGGGAAAACACCAAAGCCCTGAAGGGGTCTTCGAAGAGGAGTTATAACACGGAAGTCCCCTCACAATCAAGGGATGCAGAAGCTATGTAACTTTACTTATTTTAGGTTGGAAATTCCTACTTCTTCTCAAGTTAATATTGTTTAGCTGGCTATATTGTAGACATAGCCAGCTAAATTGATTGCTAATTTGAAGTACTATTTTGACCATATTTGAAAACACCATTCAACTCAACAACTTTTCCGGTCTTACTAAGTTTTTTAAAACGAATAACAAAAAATATTGTCAACAGGCCAAATAGTATAGCAATGATAAAAGACCATAATTGGTACTTGGAAATAGTTGCACCAAGAAAGCTCATACATATTGCCAAACATATCTCGAAATATAATCTCGCCTCATGAGAAACAAATAATTTTGAACGATCCACAAGAATAAGGTCATCGGCTTCAACATAGGCTTTTAAAACATTTTCAATTTCAATTTTGCCATTTGCTTCCATGTTATTGTACCCGCACAATATCATCCAATACTTTTTGTTTCTCTGATTCAGCCATACTGGGATCCAGGGAACGATACAAAATATCTTTTGCTTCTTGAACAGTAATAAGATTCTTTCTTAATAACTTATCTAAAGTATTAAGAATTAACTGAAGAGGATCGAATGGACCAAGTAGAATTCCCATGACAACTAACTCCTATTTTATTTATTTTGTTATTTAGTAATTGTTATTTGCATAAACAAATAACTTTTTCAATTCATCAATTTCAGAATAAATAACCTATAGATAAATTAATATTTTTACTTAAGTACAGTAAATAATATTGTTTTGATAATCCTCAGAGGGGAATAATAAACCAACTTTAAATCAGTTGATTCCTATGTGTTTATAATCACTACAATTATTTTTTGGTCGTTTAAAATCGAAATATTTTTCTTCCTATATTTTTCCTGAAAGAAGTTCTTCTTGACTTTGTTTTATTAATCCTGGATCTGGATTCCATCCAAATCTATCAAATATCTGCTCGATAAGTTTTGCTGCTAATTCTTTTGGATTTGAAATTACTTCATCTTTTGTATACTGCACAGAAAAGTTAAGATCCTTAGCACCCGTAAATCTTGGTTCTACAAAAGGCATTCCCTTATATTCAGTCCAAAGTTCTCTTTTCTCCGTATTACGTAAAGAAACATTTAATAAGACACCCTTACTGTAAAGTCCTGATTGAGTTAAGCGTGATAAAAAAAGATAGGCTTCTGTTATTTCAAAAATAACAGACATAAATATTCCTAAGTATTTCCCTGGTTTTATTTCTTTTACATATCTTATTTTCCAAGGGTCTTCATCAAACCAATCTTCTCTCAGGCCACGATAATATAGGAATTGCCCACTTTGATACATGCGCCAGAATTCCTTATGATTACCGAAATCTTCAAATCCCTCTACGAAATTATTTTTTTTTAGTATTGCACCATTCTCATCATTTCTAAGAGGAACATGCGGATAATCCCACCCCCTTAAATTAACCGCATTTTTTAAAACTATATCTTTGCATTCCTTAAGGAGATCAAACTTGATATCAATTTTGAGTGGTTGAAAATTAATTCTCCAATAACCTCTTGACTTTATCTTTTCCAATAATCCTTCTTTCATAAGCCATTCAACTCCTCATCAAGTT
Organism: Ignavibacteria bacterium; assembly: GCA_025612375.1. NCBI lineage: Bacteria > Pseudomonadati > Ignavibacteriota > Ignavibacteria > Ignavibacteria bacterium. The sequence goes on along the minus strand of JAAXKN010000038.1, from coordinate 4,234 downwards.
TTATTTTATCTTCAGGAGAGACAGTGAAGCCTAATTCTGTTTTCCTCCTCATCATTTTAACTGTGGCAACCTCAATAATATCTCTCATGTCCGTAGAGTTGGATACAGGAGCACTTTCAACTCTTCTATTGCTGTTTCTATAGTATACTATTCCGGCTTTCAGATCCGCTCTTATTGAATCCTTTCTACAAATAACAGGTATCTCTTTGAATGGAAAAACTTTTATAATAATATATTCTTTACCTACATTATCTCTTACAGAATCAACTGAAAAATCTACATGGGGATCAGCAAACTGGGTCATCTGATCTTTCATTTCATCAATTTTGTATGTCTTTTGATTGTCCACCGAAACACCTTGCCGCTCAAATGTTCCATTTTCAACACCTATTATAATGGAACCTCCATCCTTCAAATTTGACATGGCCAAAATATGTTTTGCATATTGGTTTACATCCCATGGACAGTCCGCTTTGAAATCCAAGGTCTGACTTTCAGTTCTAGCCTCTAATTTTGATTCCAGTTCTTCAGTATTCATTTGAGATTTGTTGTTACTTAATAAAAATGAATGAAAAATCAATATTTGACAATAAACATCTAATTACCTGCCTGCCTTTTAGTTGCATCTGAAATTAAAACATTTCTTAAGCAGACGCAACTTTTTCTTTCAATATCGCGTTAACTAGAGTTGACTCATAAATAATGTAACCCTGGGGTATTGAAAAATGATTCGTTGCCTCAAAAAGAAATGTAACCGAAAGATTTGCCTGAATTTTATGTTTTCAGGCTGATTTTACGGGTACATAAGGCACTGACTCATAGTATAAAGTACCTCTGTAAAATAAAGGGTGCAATATGAGTCAGAAAGCAAAGGAAGAATATTTAAGGGAAATAAAGCCAAGATACAAGAGGGCCGGTAAGCTGGAAAAGCAGAAGATCTTAGACGAGTTCTGTACTACGTGCGGCTACAACAGAAAGTATGCAATCAGGCTTCTTAATGGGAAAGAGACTGCAGTAAGGAGTAAGAAGAAAAAGAATAAGCCCATAGGAAGGCCTAAAAGATACAATGACCCCGTAATAATTCACTTTCAAGGACTAAAAAATATTGCAGGCAAAGTACAGGGAGTATAACCCTTTCGAGCTTCAGAATATAATCCACAGCAAAATACTTGAGATACTGAATCTTATCCGTAGATAATGTTTACTTGAAATATAAGTGGCTAAAGGTTAGCTTTAGCCACAAAGAAAAACAGTTTATTGTTGACCACCAAAGTTACTTTTTATTATGAGTCAATACGCTATGAGCTTTTTTCAAAAAGGATATTTATATTTAGTCTTAAAATTAAAGCCATAAAAATATTATCCACTGGTCTTCAGAAAGGTGTTTTATGTGTCTTTACAAATATACTTCTGCTGATGTGGCAATTCAGGTGCTATCTGAATCTCAAATTCGATTCACTCAACCTCATGCTTTCAATGATCCCTTTGATAGTTTTCCTTGTGTCGAAGATTTATTGCCGAAAGAGCAAATTCTAAGTATTATGAATGAGACTGAAATTGGGAATTTAGTTGCTAAACAATTTTACCCTACTGTCTTAAAAACCTATTACTCAACACCTCCTGAGCAAAGGGGGGGAATGTCATTTGAACAGTTTGAATCTTTCGCAATAAAATTGCTTAATGTTAATTGGCAAGGATTTCTGGACATTATTCATCACGAAAGTACTATCAATCAATTGAAACAATCAACCCAAGATTTAGCAATGCCGCTATTATGGGAGCAAGTCGGAATTCTTAGCTTATCCAAGAAAAATAATGACCTCTTAATGTGGTCTTATTATGCTGATTCTCACAAAGGTGTCGTATTTGGTTTTAATGCCGACCATCATTTTTTATCGCACAAAGATGCCACGAGGTTGTATTGGTCGGGAGAAGTTGAGTACGTGGAGAGCCGCCCTTCTTTAGAAATTATTCCCGATCAAAGCGATCCTTCAAGAGTATTGAAGGAGTTGTTCTATTTCAAATATGAATTGTGGAAACATGAACAAGAATATAGAGTCGTCCGCCTGCTAAGAGAATCCAAATCTGTAACCAAGAATGGGAGCCCTTACCCCATTTACCTTTTTGATTTTCCCCCCGATATGATAACATCAATTACATTTGGTTGCAGAATTAATGCCGCCAATAAGAACAGAATATTTGAATTAATTAAGACTCGTAAAGAATATGAACATATTACCTTGCATGAAGCCTTACCTGACCGAAGGTCTTACAAATTATCGGTTAATAAACTTTAATTTCATTCCATAATTAATTAGAGGTGATGTTTTAATGAGAAATGAAATAGTAGAATTCTTCAAAAAGCTATCTGAAAGGCATTGGATAGAAAATGACTTATCAGATATGATGTGGTCACTATTAAAAGTAAGTGAGGATTTTCGCAAGATCTTTTTTGATCTTTTACGTTCTAAAGGGAATCCCAAAGACCTATCTTATCTTACTTCTGAAAATTATCTCGACGTTGAGAGAGAGTTTAATGCTAAGGAAATTAGCGGAAGACCTGATCTGAGGTTTGAGTTTTTAAACGACCATGTATTCATATTAGAAGTAAAGGTAGGTGACAAAAATTATCACAGCAATTATAGTGATTTGGGAAATGCAGATATTGGCCTTCTTACAATTAGCAATGTTAAAGATTTGCTTGATCCCGGATGGGTTAACTTTACATGGAAAGAATTACATGACCATATTATAAAGTCAGATAACGACTTAATTGTAGGTTTTGCAGAATTTTTAAAAGGAGTATTCTACATGGAAGACATTCAGAAAATAGAAAAATTTGAAATTAAATATCTGATATACCTGAATCGGATGATAAAAGCTGCATTGTTGGAGATTGGAAATGAAGGTACCTTTAAGGTTAAGCTAACCTCCGGTGTCAGAACCTTTTTTGTAGACGGATCTGGCTACTATTTTACTTATAGCTTAGATGATAAATATTTTCAGCCCTGGATTGGCATTAATTATAATGTCGAAACAGAATCAGGGAATCCTTTTGGCTTAATGTTGTGGCTGAATGGACACCACAGCATGCATCTTAAAGCTGCCAGGAGTCTTTCAGCGGATTCTATTCTTAAAAATAAATTATTCCCGGAATCAGAATTTCATTGTAAAGCCGATAAAAATGAATTGGTTATAATGCCTAAAAACTGGCAGGAAAGCTTCCTTTGCCTAGGCGGCAAAGACCAACAGCTAAAGTTCATTAAGGATTTTATACTGCAGTGCCTTCATAATTTAGAATATTTATATGATGCCACAAAAATAATCTATTAAGTATTGGGCTTAAGAACTTGGAATGATCTGTAATTTATTTATTTTATGTTCTACCAACAATTCAATAGTGTAAAGCGATGAAAAAGTTAATTCCTTTGTTTCTCCTGCTGCTTTCAGCTTATGGATGCGGCAGCAGTTCATATGTTAATTCAAGCTATAAGAGCAGCTCACCAGCAGGTAATCTCACGATTGCCATTCTCCCTATTCAGCATGAACTGAATTTTGATCCTGATTCTGCTTATTATTTTGCTTTTAAGAGAAATAATAAGACCTTGAACACTTTTGAAATAAGACCCGGCCTCAATGCAAATCAGGATAATATCAGTTTGTGGAAAACTGTCCTGGATGCTAATTACACCGATGATGAACTGGAATCAAAAATAACTCTGGATAAAAAGATCGGCAAAGACAGCTTTGAAAAGCTGAAATCCTTTTTCCCGGGCGCCGATATTCTGCTGGTTCCAGGCACGCTTTCAATTGAGCAGACACCTGCACCTACAATTTTAGTAGTGGGGAAAGTGGTAAATACATGCTACGACCTAAAAAGCGGTGACATCATCTTTTATTATAACGATAATGTAAATCTTGAGCTAAATGGGACTCTTAGAAGCGGTGGACTAGTGACTGCATTAGGGATGACTGTTCCATTACATAAAGATTTTTCTGAACAGGGAAGATACTGCTCCAAACTGCTGGCTGCAAACTGCAAAATTAAATTTGATGAAGTGCTGAAATGATTTTTAGTTTGATTGCCTATAAGTAAGCCCGATTCCTCCGACAAAGAGTCGCGGTTGCCGCGGCTCGGGGGATTGGTTCTGACCCGTACTCAGATCTCTTCTTTCATTCATGTCAGGGGCCATAAGTATTCCCCAGGTAAAATGGCATTAGGGTCATAAGTATT
>JAAXKN010000037.1 GCA_025612375.1 Ignavibacteria bacterium | reverse complement strand
TTAAGCCTGTTCTCAGGGTCTATATAAACAGTATAGTCATATGTCCCTGGTTTATTGGGCTGAAAGCGGAACCAGTAGAACTGCTGGGCATCAGATTTTGAAATACCGTTACATAAGGTCTGAAAGACAAGGTGTTTGTCTATATATACATACACAAAGTATTTCTGGTCCAGGTTCTTATCGGTTTTGTTCTTATTAATAATTCCGAGACGGATATTGTTATAAACATTCGGGTCAGGATTAACATCAAAAAGCTGTACAGCCAAATCGATGGGTGTTGTCTGCGGAGGACCGAATTCAAAGGGAACAATAATGGAGCTTCTCTGTCCGGTCGGATAGGTTTTAGGTTTTAGATCCTTAATTGCCTTAATAACAGCTTCATCGCAGCCGTAGCCTAAGCCTTTTAATAGCTGATAGCCTGCAAAATTGCCTTCTTCATCAGCAAAGATCTCAACAATTACTCTTCCTGTCACACCATTTTTCAAGGCTTCTTCAGGATATGAAATTGCTTTGCGTACTGATTCAAAACCATCAATGCTTACAGCTGCCAGTCCCGTAGAGTACCAGAACCTGTCAACATTTTTCTCATAAATATGATCCAGATATTTTGAAATATTTACTTCCTTTATACTCCAGGGGCGCGCGATCTTTTTATCTTTTCCGATAAAGACACTTATTTCATAAAGTTTGCTGCTTCTGACCGGTTTGCCGTTTTTTATTCCCGGCTTAACAATAAATATTTTTTTTGCATCGGGATAAATGGAATAAAAGACAGAAATTTTGCCGTTATCAGTAACATTCTCATGTGTAATTTTTTTATCAGTATTCTTCGAATATCTTACAGAAGGCCTGTGCCGGGGGAACTGACCTTTAGAATCGGTATAAAGCATATCTTCAGTATCCTCACCCCGGCCTCTCCAGAAAGAAGCATCAGTACACAAGCGGAAACTTGATTCATTTTCCTTTATAACAAGCTGAAGGTAGAAATTGTGATAACCCGAACCGAAGAGTTCAAATATCTTTTCAGGCGGAAGCAGTTCATTCATCTGAAGTCTGAATAGTGCAGTATCAACCCTGGCAGATGACTTTTCATCAAGCATATCATCGTATGTCGGCCAAAAGTCATAGGTTTGTGAAATACCATAATTGATTTCATGATTGTTTGTGTTTTTGTGTGCATCAGTTTTGCATCCCGAATAAAATATGAGCGCACAAATAACCGGGATAAAAAAAGCTTTTTTCATAATCAGCTCCCCTTTTTTATAATTTTGCCGGATTGCTGGTTATCCTGACAGCCGGCATATTGTTCATCATTAAGTTCATCTGCTGCGACTGGATCTGAATTCTTTCAATAGCAGTGTCGTATCTGTCCTGGAAATTATTCAGGTCGTAGCGCAGTGCGCTAATCTGCATGTATGAAAACAGTGCGATAAGGATAATTACAATTCCCAAAAGGTAATTGACGTAAACAGGCATCGGCCTGGTAAGCCAGGTTTGTAAAGGCTGGTTCTGCTTTTGCTTTATTGAATTAAAGACGCGCTCTTCAAGCCTGTCCGGCACCTGTTTTTTATGAAGTTTCACCTGGTGCTGAATTATATTCTGGGACTTAAATTCCTCACGGCATTCAGAGCAGGAAGAAAGATGAGTAAAGAGAATTCCGTCTTTTTCTTTTGGGAGTTCATTATCGAGATATTCGCTTATCATCATTTTAATATCATCACAGTTCATTGTTTGTCCTCTTTTCCGGTGTTCAATATTTTATATTTTCTATCGTTCAAGATTTATCAGTGCTTTTCTTAATTTCTGCCTGACCTTGAAGATGCGGCTTTTCACCAGGTCTTCAGTAATATTCATGATCTCAGCAATTTCTTTATAGCTAAGGTCAGAGAATTCCTTCAGGTAATAGGCCTCGCTTTGTGAAGGATCCATTCTGTCAAGTTCCTTTTCTACTATATCGATCAGTTCTTTAGTCTCAAGTTCATTATAAAAGTTTCCCGTTGAAGCCTTCTCCCCTATCAGCTCTATGTCCTGTTCATACTTATTGATTTTCTTCCTGAAATGGCTGAATGCCTCATTGCGGGCAGTAGTAAAGATCCATATTTCGATTCGTTCATAGTTTCTGATGTGACTGAGATTATCATAAAGCTTCATGAAGGTATTATGAACGATATCTTCTGCCAGCATTTCAGATCTGACGATCTTTATGACATAGTTAAAGAGAGGCTCTTTGAACTTATTATAAGTAAGGGTGAAGTCTATGATTGAGTTATTCTGCATAAGACCTGAAAGTGTATTTACTAACTAGACGCAAAATAGTAAGAAAAGTTGCCTGCGGGAAATAAATAATTTAATAATTTCTTGACCGTAATAACTTTTAATAATCCTTTCTTAACCATTTTATTCTTTTTTCTTTCGCTAAATGCGCAATAAGATCACAAATTTCCGCAGCATGGTATTGTATGGAAGAGATTAATACTTGACTTTACGTCAAAATTGATGTATCTTTGTATTACATCAATACTGATGTGAACAACCATTAATAAAGATGAACAAATATCGTGTAATTGCATATGAAGATCATGAAGGATATTCTGAAGTAGATGCCTTTATCGAAAGTAGAAAGGAGGGGGACCAGGTAAAAATATACTCCTTTATTGACAAACTGGAAGCAGATGGTCCACAGCTGCCTAGACCTTATGCCGACTTATTAAGAGATGGCATTCATGAGCTTAGGGTTAAATTATCGGGAAAACAGACAAGGACCTTATATTTCTTCTGTTATGGGAACTATATCGTTCTTAGCCATACTTTTGTAAAGAATACAGATAAAGTACCAGATGAGGAGATTGACAAGGCAATCGCTCATCGTGAGGATTTCTGCCAGAGATTTACAAGGCAGAAATTAGATAAGCAATACGAAGCATAACCCGAATGCAGCATCATTATAAATGATGGTACGTACAGTCTGCACTAAAACTCACAATTCTAGTGCAGACTGCTGCGAAGATGTAGAATTAAATGACAAAGGGTATAATATGATCAACTACCATAAGAAATTACAGGAAAAACTCAAGAAACCGGAGTTTGCAAAACTTTACAAACAGGAAAGACTTATTCTCGAAATAGCCGTAGAGCTCGCAAAGGTCAGAGAAAAGAATGGGCTTACGCAATCTGAACTTGCCCGGATGGCAGAGTTGACCCAACAGCAGGTCTCAAAGTTAGAAAACGGAATCAGCTTTAACGTGACAACCTTATTAAAGGTTTGCAGTGTGCTGCACGTGAAACTCTGTATCGCAGAGGATACCAAAGAACACCCGCAGCACACGAAGGCTGCTGCTGTATAATTTATGGAACTCCCAAATTGCATCTCACTTTCGGGAAGAGAGATTAAGAAAGAGGGGATATATATGGTCTATTTAAACCTTAAATCCATCTCATCACAAATCTGATTTACACGCCTGAAAAAAACATCCGTAAAATTGGGAATGGGCAATAGCGGCTTTTCAAGCTCTGCCGAGGTCTCTTCGCTTATCCTCCCCTGCTCTACTGCTTCAATCCCGGCTTTCTTCAGCAGCTGCTTGTACTTCTCGATAAACGGAATAGTATTTTCATCCTTTGAAGTCAAAAGCGCTCCGCCTGCCCTGTAGACTTCCCCCATTATGCTCCAGCCCAGGTTCCTCGCCATCCTCTTAAACAACAGACGCAATACCTGGAAGTGACTCTGCTCCGGAAAACCGCAGTTCGAAAAAACCAGGAGCCTGTTCGGTTTTTCATAACGCAGCACATGACGGCATTCCCCAAACTCATCCTTCACCCAGTGAGGATCACCAATTACTATCAGCCTGTCAATAAAGTTCTTAAGCGTGCCGCTTACATTATCGGCATAAACAGGCGTGGCAAAACCCATTACATCCGACGATATAACTTTATCTATCAGCTCCGCCATGTCGTCCTTCTGCGCACATTTGCCCGGAGTTTTTTCCCAGCACGTCTTGCACCCCCGGCATGGGTTTATTTTATACTTTGCTAAATAAACCTGCTCAGCCTCGGCGCCTGCCTGCCTTGCACCCTCAAGAAAATTCTCAACTATAACGTTCGTGTTACCCAGCTTTGCCCTCGGACTTCCGTTAAAGACTGTAATTTTCATAATGTTTCCTCCAATTGTTTAACCGGTTTAGACTTATTTCTGAAATAGAAAAGCCGCTAAAATTCTCAATTATTATTTTTCCATGTACCGGAAGTTAAAAAGAAGAAAAATATCTTCATAGTTGCATCTTCAGAGAGTATTTGATAATATATATGTGGAAATAATTTGTTTATTCAATTCCGGATCTGCTGAAGAAGCCCGAACCGTTTAAAATTAAAAAGGCCGGGAAACTATTAAGTTCCGGCCTGTCAGTTTTGTATATCCTCAAAACATTTTTACAATTGCGGCTGCATTATTGCTGCAGATCCTTTCGTTTACTCTTTGAGCCTTAATCCTTATTTGTGTTTTTCTTCTTCGCTATCTCCCTGGCCTTCTCCAGAATTTTATTCTGTTTGGATTCAGCGCTCTCTGCTTTTGCTTTTCCCGATCTTTTTACAGCCCACCTGTTATCCTGCTTTACTGTACCATGCGGATCAATATCTTTTGGCATTCTTTAACTCCTTTTGATTTTAAGCTTATTTGTTAAATACCGGCATCTGAATACCCGTCATATTTTAATACAAATTTACTAAAAGAAAGCCTCTTATCATACAGATCTCTTTTTTTGCCGCCTTACTCTAAACCACCAGGTAAATCCCAAAAATCGGGACACCATTGATAATCTTCCTAAATGTATATACGTTATTGAAACCCCGGTCCTGCGGGGCTGAAAAAATTAAATAAATAATTTGTCTTTTAATGTTCTATGAAGGAAGGAATAAATAATGAAGAAATATGTATCCGCTTCGGTGATTACATTTGCGTTTATTCTTTTTGTTTTGACCCAGCTTCAGTGCTCAAACCAAAATAAAGAGAATAAGAATATGTCACACGATGAACTCGTTGCCCGCGGCAAATACCTCGTTAATTTCGGAGGATGCAACGACTGCCATTCACCTAAGGTTATGACTGCCCAGGGCCCCGTACCCGACTCAACCCGGCTCCTCTCCGGCCATCCCGCCGGCACACCGCTGGCCCCAATCGATACATCGGTCACTAATTCCAAATGGGTCTATACCAGCATGGACCTTACAGCCTGGGCCGGACCATGGGGCGTTACTTTCCCCGCAAATATTACTCCCGACGACCAGACAGGAATTGGAAGCTGGGATGAGAACGTATTCGTTAAGGCAATGAGAGAAGGAAAACATATGGGAAGCGGCCGCCCTATACTGCCACCTATGCCCTGGCAAAGTGTGGCCGGCTTAACCGACCAGGACCTGAAGGCAGTCTTTACATACCTTAAATCCATTAAACCAATTAGCAATAAGGTGCCCGATCCCATTCCGCCTAATATGGTTGCCCAGGCATCCGTAGCCGGGAAATAGTTATCCCTCAGCCTCATAATAATATTTTTAGCAGAATGCATACCGTCCTCAAAAGGGACGGTTTTCTGCTATTACCCCCATCTTCTTACTACCCGGATTTTCATATCATTTTCACTTTGAAATGTTATTTTATATTTAACAACTACTTCCAAAAGGAGAAAAAATGAGAAGATATATATATCTGCCAGGCCTTACAGTAACCTTATTCCTGCTCCTTCAGGCAGGACAACTCTTTTCCCAGCCCGCCGGCTATAAGGTTACCGGGGCAATCAATATAGGAGGGAGTGATAGGTGGGATTACTGCATCGTCGACTCGGTCAATCACCAGCTCTTCGTCTCACACGGCAATAAGGTCCATGCAGTTAATCTTAACACCAATAAGCTTTCAGGCGAAATAACAGGCCTTAATGGCGTACATGGCATTGCCATTGCATACGATTTTAATAAGGGCTTTATCAGTAACGGAAAAAGCGACACAGTAACGGTCTTTAACCTTAAAACCCTTAAGGTAACCGGCAGTATCCGTGTAACAGGAAAGAATCCCGATGCCATAATTTATGATCCGTTTTCACAAAGGGTGTTTACATTTAACGGCAGGTCTTCCAATGCCACGGCTATCGACGCAAAAACAGATAAGGTTGCCGGAACACTTCCACTCGACGGAAAGCCTGAATTTGCCGTCTCAAATCTCAAGGGGAAAATGTATGTCAACATTGAAGACAAGAGCATCATAGAAGAATTCGATCCCAAAGAGCTGGAAGTAACAGCAAAGTGGTCAATTGCCCCCTGCCGGGAGCCCTCAGGCATGGCAATAGACCTTTATAACAACAGACTTTTCACCGTAGGAAGAAATACAAAAATGGCCGTGCTCGACGCCGTAACAGGAAAAGTAGTTGCCGAAGTCCCGATCGGCGGCGGTGTTGACGGCTGCGCTTATGACCCTGCGTCACACCATGTATTCAGCTCAAACGGTGAAGGGACACTTACGGAAATAAGCCAGGAATCTCCGGACAGATACAAGGTGCTTGCAAATATTCCTACTGCAAAAGGGTTGAGAACTCTGGCCCTTGACCCGAAAACACATAACATATACCTCATTGGCATGATTGAAGGAAAGAATAACATGAAGAGTTTTGGCGTTTTGGTATTGTCCATATAAAACATTTAAATTGGGGAAGATAATTTTTCAAAATTATTAATTTGATAACGTAAGCGGCTCAAATTCAGCAGGTAAATGATAATGAGAATCCTTATTATTGAAGACGACGAAAAAATATCAGCCGGCCTTTCGAAGGGTCTCAGGCAGGAGAGCTTCGCCGTAGATCAGGCTTTTGACGGAATCCGTGGAGAAAGCCTGGCTAAAATAAATGACTATGATGCAATTATTCTGGATGTAAAACTGCCTCTGCAGGATGGTTTTAAGACATGTATGAACCTGAGGCAGGACAAAATACTGACGCCAATCTTAATGCTTACTGCGCTTGACGACGTTAACGATAAAATCAAAGGCCTCGATAACGGAGCCGATGATTACCTTGCTAAACCGTTTCACTTCGGTGAGCTTCTGGCCAGACTGCGCTCGCTTATAAGAAGGAACAGCAAGGTAAGAAGCACTGTCATTGTAAAGTATGGCATTTCCCTGGATCAGAATACGCATAGGGCTCTGCGTGAAGGCAAAGAAATAATGCTTACTGCCAAGGAATTTTCCCTGCTCGAACTCTTTATGTTAAATTCCGGCCGGATTCTCTCAAGAGAGATGATATCTGAGCATCTTTGGGATATGAATTTCGACCCCAGAAGCAACATAATTGAATCCTATGTTAAATTCTTAAGGCAAAAGATGGATAACGGTTTTTCAAAACAGCTGATTCATACAGTAAGAGGAGCAGGCTATATGTTCTCGGAGAATGCAGAATGACTCTTACAATTAAACAGAAGCTGATCCTGGCCTATACCTTGGTATTCGGAATTGTGCTTGTAATCTTTGCTTTTATAATTTATCAGAGCATTAAGCAAAATGAAATTGAAAGGATCGACAGCAGTATTAAAAGTTATTCAATAGTCCTTCAGTCGGAAATAGAAGAACAGGTCTCCGATGAAAAAAGCCTGAATACAGATGAACTGAAGCAGGTAAAAACCGAAGGCCTGCAGGATGTAAAGCTCGCCCTTTACGACACTCATGGCAACAAGCTGCTCTCAGACTCCATCGCCGTTGATGAAGATAAATGGAAAATCGCCATAATCAACAGTGATTTTACCGGGACAGTTAAAACCCCTTCGGGTGAGAGCTACAGATCATACTGGAGCGGGGTTGAATGCAATGGAAGAATTGAATATGCCCTCCGTATTATGGCTTCCCTGAAGGGCGTTGATAATTCTTTAAGCAGGCTTCTTGCCATAATGTGCATTATTATCCCCTTTGCCCTCCTCATTGCCGGCCTTGCTGCCTGGCTTATCTCTAAGGCAGCCTTTAAGCCTGTAATAAGAATGTCGCAGACCGCAAGGGAAATTACCGCAAAAAGCCTCGATAAAAGGCTGGAACTTCCTGAGGCTAAAGATGAAATATTTTATCTCGGGAATACCTTAAACGATATGATAAGCCGTTTAGATAATTCCTTCCGGAGCCACCGGCAGTTTATTTCAGATGCATCACATGAAATCAGAACCCCGCTTACTATTCTGCAGACTGAGCTGGAACTGCTCCAAAATAATCTAACCGGAAGCTCAAATAAAGAAAGTATAAGAACCTCTCTTCTTGAAATTGAAAGTCTTTCAAAATTAACCACCTCATTACTGACTCTTGCAAAGCTCGACTCCTCTCAGCATTCATTAAACCTCGAGGAGATACGCCTCGATGAACTTTTGATTGAAAGCATTCAGTTCATGAAAAAGGCTGCCGGTGAAAAGAATATTTCCCTGGAACTGCATTTAACTGAACCCGTTCAGATATGCGCGGATAAGGACAAGATGAAAAGTGTATTCATCAACCTTATGGATAATGCGGTAAAATATTCTAATAAAAATTCTGCCGTCAGAATCTTCATGGAACTGGCCTCAGGAAAAGTAAATATAAAATTCGTGAATTTTGGTATTCTGATCCGTCCTTCTGAAATTAAGAATGTCTTTGAAAGATTCTACCGGTCGGCTGATATTCCGTCGAAAATCAGGGGCAACGGCCTGGGTCTTACCATAGCCAGGGAATTCGTTGAACTGCATAAAGGTACGATTTCTGCAGAAAGCGTCGAACAATCGGGAACAGTGTTTACTGTACAGCTGCCTGTTTGAGTTTTGCTTTTCCCTGTAAATCCTGCTTTCATCTTATTTTCATATTCTCTTTCTAAGTTTAGTTGCTCAATTAACACAACTATTCTATCAAAATCAGGGTGTAATATGAAAAACATTATTTTTAATTCAAAAGTAGTTTTAATGGCTACCGTCCTCACGCTAACAGTGTCTTTTTGTTCCAATGCCCAGTCAAAGAAAAAAGACGCCGCAAAAAATATTCCTCAGGTTGTCCTCGATGCCTTCAAAAAAGCGTATCCGAAAGCAGTAATTAAGGGTTCAGGCAAAGAAGTTGAAGAAGGAAAGACATTTTTTGAAATAGAGAGCGTCGACGGAAAAGTCAAAAGGGACCTCCTTTACCTGCCCGACGGAAAAGTAGCTGAGATAGAAGAAAAGATTCCTACCAAAGATCTTCCTGCTTCAGTTATTGAATCAGTAAAGAAGGAATCCCCGAAAGGTAAAATAACAACAGCTGAAAGAGTTACAAAAGACGGCGCGGAAAACTACGAACTGATTGTAAAGAGCGGTAAAAGTTCTATGGAAATAGTCCTTGACAAGAATGGAAAAGTAATTAATAAGGAAATTAAAGGATCCGGAAAAGAAAAAGAACAGGACGAGGAAAACGAAAAAGATTAAGCTCTTTTGAATTTGTTTCACATCAGGTTTTCATACAAAGCCCGGTCTTTCAGACGGCCGGGCTTTATAATATAAACTAAATTCAGTAAATTAAACGAAAGCTTATTGATTTTGCTGCTTTTCATTCACAATTTGAAAGTTATAGTATATAACAATGAAAATATTGTGCTATATCCTGCTGCTTACCACGCTGACATCTAACTTTCTTTCAGCCCAGAACAACCTGCAGTTCTACCTTTCAGCTGCATTGCGGAATAATCCAGGCATAAAAGAAGACATGAATAACATAGAGATTAAGTACCTGGACCGGTCGCTTAACAACGCACAGTTTAATATGCCGCAGGTGTCCATAACAGCCAATTACCTTTTTGCCCCCTATTTCAATAACAGCAGGCTCATAACCACTGCTCCTGATCCTGAGGCCATAGGTTACGATCCTTCAATTACTAACGGCGGGCTTTATTCGGCACAGCTAAATGTTACAAAAAATATATTTAACAGCGGCCTTACTGAGGCTTATAATTCGCAGACCGGGCTTCAGATTCTAAGCAGCGGAAATGCGATAGAACTGGAAAAGCACGCTCTTCATAGAGATATAACCGAGCAGTACCTTGCAAGCTATCAGGCAGGACAGCTGTATTATCTGTCGCGTGCACTTATAGATACAATTAAACAGCAGCTTCAGATAACACATGCCTTAGTGTTTAAAGGGCTTGTAAAAGAAACCGATTACCTGCTGCTTAAAGTTGAGCTTGCGAACCAGCAGATCGCCTCAGATGAGGCCTTCAGCGCATTTAAGACAAACCTCTACCAACTGAATACCGCCTGCGGCATCTATGACACGGCAATGGTTGAGCTTCAGAGTACAGAACTTCATACCTCAGGCCCCGTAAATGAATCGAACTTCCTCAGGCAGTACTCAATCGACAGCATGCTTATTGTAAGCTCCCAGAAGACCCTTGAAACAAAGTACCTCCCGCAGCTGAGCATCTTCGCAAACACGGGGCTTAATGCCGTCGAGCTTAAAGGAATACAAAGAAGATTTGGCGTGAGTGCAGGCTTGAACTTCTCTTATCCCCTGTTCGACGGGGGCCAGAAAAGCATCACACGCCAGCAGTCACTAATCTCGGCCCACACCATCGCCGCACAGCGCGAAAGCCAGAGAATTACCATCCGGAACAAACTTAATGAAGTCTCAGGCCAGCTGGAAGTCTATTCCCGCAGTATAAACGCAATCCAAAGCCAGATGAAAGATTATGAACAGATACTAAGACTCTCGCGCTCGGAACTCATGCGCGGGGAACTAACTATGGTGGAATTTATTACCATTATCCGGAATTTCCTGGAGCTTAAGAAGGCTGAGATCCAGACCTTTGCAGGCTATCAGCAGGCTCTCAATCAATTTAACTATTGGAACTGGTAAGATGAGATTAACCCAAAGAAGCGCTTTAATATTCCTTTATTTGTCATTACTCCTTCTGCCCTCTTGCGCAAAGAAAGATCCTGAAGAAGAACAATCCTCAGAGTTCCGGGGCGCTTCGGTCAGCCTGATACACCCGGTTGTTGAAAATATGACTGAATTCATAGACTTAAACGCCACTACAGTGTTCCAGAACCAGGAGATTGTCCGCGCAACCTTCGCAGGCTATATAGTTAAAAGCTATAAAAATCCCGGCGACCCCATCAATAAGGGAGACATCCTTTTTCTTATGAGAACCAGGGAAGCCAGCGCCCAGGACAGCGTGAATATCAACTTAGGAGGCGGTGAGTTCTCCGGACTTGTAAAACTCCATTCGCGCACAAGCGGTGTTTTAACAGAACTGGACTTCCAGTCGGGCAATTACGTATCAGAGGGCGACAAGCTCGCCATAGTTGTAGAACCCCGGTCATTGAAAATTATGCTGAATGTGCCTTTCCGCTATGCCTCTCTTATAAGCAGCTCGGGCACATACAGCCTGAGGCTTCCGGATGGAAAAATTCATCAGGCAAAAGTAATCAGGAAAATTCCTTCTATCGACCCTGCAAGCCAGACTCAGACATTCATACTGGAGCCCGTTCCCTTTACGGCAATTCCCGCAAATCTTAACCTTACGGTAAAAATACCCGTAAAACACGCGGGCAATGCCGCGGCGCTTCCGAAGTCTTCAGTCATTTCTAACGAAACACAGACAGAGTTCTGGGTAATGAAAGCCGTAAACGATACCCTCGCCGTAAGGCTGAACATTAAAAAAGGAATTGAAACAGACAGCCTGGTTCAGATAACAGACCCCCCGATATCTAAAAACGACAGATTTATTGCAGACGGTGCCTATGGTCTGCCCGATACGGCTAAAATTATCATTAAGAAATAAATCATGAAAGAGTTTTATACTTCATATAAAGGCCCCATTGCAGCTATTCTCCTTTTTATTTTAATTGGCGGAGTTTTATCTCTTGTGAATATTCAAACGGGGCTCTTCCCCGATATAACATTCCCCAAAATTAAAATTATTGCCGAGGCCGGCCAGCAGCCAGTGGATAAAATGATGGCGGCTGTTACGGTGCCCCTGGAAAATTCAATTAAAAGAGTCCAGAACCTGAGGCTCCTCAGAAGCACTACAAGCCGCGGCAGCTGCGAAATATCGGCTTTCATGGACTGGAATTCAGATGTAGACCTGGGCAAACAGAGAATTGAATCGCAGATTAATGCAATAAAGCAGGACCTGCCGCAGGGTATAGCAATAACTGTTGAAAAAATGAACCCGTCAATTCTTCCCGTCATGGGATATTCACTCGAGGGATCAGGAAAATCGCAGATTGAACTGAGGCAGATTGCCGAATATACGGTGAAACCTTTCCTCTCAAGGGTCGAAGGAGTTTCCGAGGTAGCTGTAACCGGAGGCAAAACTAAGGAATATCACGTCATACTGGACCCCGTAAAGATGAGCAATCTTGAAATCACTCCCCAGGCGGTCTCACAGGCCCTCCAGCAAAGCAACTTTATTACATCAAACGGATACGTGGCAGATTATAACAGACTCTACTTAAGCATTACAAATACTTCAATAAATAAAAAAGAGGACCTGGAAAACCTTATCATTAAGAACACAGCTCAGCGTGCCATACAGTTAAAAGATATTGCAAATGTAGAAATCGGCGAAAAAAAAGAGTATGTAAAGATAAATGCAAACGGAAAAGACGTTCCCCTAATTGCCGTACTGAAACAGCCCGATGCTAATCTGATCAGTGTTGCTTCAATGGTTCAGACGCAGGTTAAGAATTTAAGCCGGCTTCTTCCTAAAGGAGTTGAGCTTAAGCCGTACTATAACCAGGCCGATTTTGTCAATGATTCAATCCGCAGCCTGAGGGATGTTTTATGGGTCGGGCTCCTGCTTGCCATTATGGTAACCGTATTTTTCCTCCGCTCCCTTAAGGCAAGTTCCGTAGTGCTGATTACCATTCCAGTAACACTTTCACTTACAGTAATAGTTCTATATGCGGCCGGATACACCTTCAACATAATGACCATTGGCGCAATTGCCGCCGCAATAGGCCTTATTATAGATGACGCTATTGTTGTTGTTGAACAGATCCACCGCACACACGAGGAGCATCCGAATGAAAGCAGCTTCAGGCTGGTTAACGTTGCAATACGCTATCTCTTTCCCGCAATGGCAGGATCGTCACTTTCAACTATCGTCATTTTTCTCCCCTTCGTTTTGATGAGCGGCGTTGCAGGGGCTTACTTTAAGGTAATGACCGATACCATGATCATCACGCTTGTATGCTCCTTTTTTGTTACATGGATCGGCCTGCCGGTAATTTACATCTTATTCTCAAAGGAAGTACATAATATCACCTCAGGCGCCAAAGAGGTAAAACAAAGGCGCTGGGTGCAGTTCTTTATTGTGCGGCCTCTTATTGCCGGAGCATTTTCCGTCCTTCTGGCAGCTGCTGCTTTAATTATTCTTCCAAAACTCCCGAGCGGATTTC
Source organism: Ignavibacteria bacterium (assembly GCA_025612375.1). NCBI lineage: Bacteria > Pseudomonadati > Ignavibacteriota > Ignavibacteria > Ignavibacteria bacterium. The sequence goes on along the minus strand of JAAXKN010000037.1, from coordinate 27,107 downwards.
TGCCGGAAATGGACGAGGGCTCACTTGTGCTCGATTTCGACACACCTCCCGGCACTTCACTTGAAGAAAGCGATAAGATGCTGCAGAAGGTTGATGCCATATTAAAACAGCAGCCCGATATCGAAAGCTTCTCAAGAAGGCTTGGAACCCAGTTGGGATTTTTTATTACGGAACCCAGCCGGGGCGATTACCTGATCCAGCTCAAGAAAAACCGCAGGAAACCCACTATGGATGTGGCTGACGACATCAGGGGGCAGATAGAGTCAACACTGCCCGCTCTTAAGGTGGACTTCGGACAGGTAATAGGCGATATGCTGGGCGACCTCATGAGCTCGACTCAGCCAATTGAATTAAAAATATTTGGCGATAGCCAGGAAGAACTCAAAACACTTGCCGGAAATACTTCCAAAATTGTAGAAGGAGTAAAAGGAACTGCCGATGTTTTTAACGGTATTACAATAGCGGGACCCGAAATGACATTAGAACCGGACGTTTCTAAACTTGCCTTGTTCAACCTGTCACCCACAGACCTGCAGTATGATATTCAGAACATGATTGAAGGCAATGTTGCCGGCAGTATACTTGAAAACAATAAGCTGACCGACATAAGGACACTCGGGTCGGGCAGAAAGCCTCTTTCCCTTAGTGAATTGAATAATCAGCCGGTTTTTCTCCCCGGCGGGAAATCCATGCCGCTGAGTGAATTTGTAAAAGTTAAACTGACGAAAGGCGTTGCTGAAATTGAACGCGAAAACCTTAAACCCATGATTGCCGTAACCGGCAGGCTTAATAACAGGGACCTCGGCAGCACATTAAAGGAAATTCAGCAGAAAATTTCATCGGGCATCTCACTTCCCCCGGGCTATAATATTGAATATGGCGGCGCATACTCCGAACAGCAGAAAGCCTTTGGTGAACTTCTAATGATTCTGATTACTTCATGCTTCCTGGTATTTGTAGTAATACTTTTCCTCTTCAGGAATGTTAAAGTTTCCATTCTGATAATTATCATTGCGCTGCTCGGAACCGCAGGCAGCATGCTGGCACTTTTTATTACGGGTACCCCGCTTAACGTAGGCAGCTACACCGGCATGATAATGATTGTAGGAATCATAGGCGAAAACTCGGTCTTTACATACCTCCAGTATAAGGCCGAACGCACTAAAACCGGGCGCGATGAAGCGATTATCTATGCGATTTCAACAAGACTTCGGCCTAAACTTATGACTGCTTTGGGCGCAATAGCCGCCCTGCTCCCTCTTGCGCTTGGAATCGGTACCGGCGCCCAGATGCATCAGCCCCTGGCTATTGCAATTATAGGAGGACTCATTATAGCTTTACCCCTTCTTTTAGTTGTACTGCCTACATTTTTAAGAATGGTTGAGAAGGAAAAATTGTAATTTCGGGCATTAGACTTTAACCTTGTAACCTCTATTGCTCCGGCAGGCGGCTGCATCTGTATAGGCCGCCTTTTCCTGATACCTTTTTTTCTATCTCCTTAACTGATACTCCTTCCCTGCCCTCATCTTCTCCTGAGCCAGTGCGGGATCGCCTTCACACCTGAGCGCTATGAAATTTGTCTTAACCTTTTCCATTACCTTCTTAAGCTTTGCAGCCTCCTTCAGTTGCTCAGCCTGAGACGTCCTCGTCAGTTCCATTAGATACTCTTCAAGCAGCCTTGAGATCACCTGATGGTCGGATGCCTCAGGCTTCATAAATTTCATCCTGGCACCTTTGGCAAGCCTCCTTTTCAGGGCTTCAACTGTCAGTCCCTTCGCTTCATCAAGTAGGCAGTAAATGGCTCCGCCCGTCATGCCGGCGCAGATCCAGGGACCCGGGTCACCAAGCACCACTACTCGGCCTCCTGTCATGTACTCAAATGCAAACCCTTTCAGGTTTGCCCTTGAGGCAATATTGGGAAGCTTGTCATTTATCGGTTCCGCCAGCATGGCACCAAAAACCACCTCGGCCCCCGAAAGCCTTATGCACGCTCTCGAATCGGCGCTGCCCTGCACAAAGAACTTCCCTTTCTGCGCCCCGTAAGCAAAACACTTGCCAACGGACCCATCCACAAGCATGCCGTCGTGGTTGTATCCTTTTAGAATTACAACCTTGCCGCCTCCGGCGGATTTTGCAACGCCGTCCTGCCCGCCGCCCTGGACTCTTATTGTCATACCGTCTGTAATAAAAGCCCCGAGCCCGTTGCCGGGAACAGTAGTGCCTTCAAATTCAAAATCTATATTCCCTTCAAATTTATAGCCCGAGAGCTCCATCTTCGCCAGCTCGCCCGCACTCGATGATCCAAGCGCACGGTCAATGTTGCCTACAAGGTCGTCCTGGTACTTTATCGTTCTGGCTCCCATGGCAACCTTCTCTTTTATCTTCTGCGCTATTATCCTGGAAAGCGACGTGCGGGGACGGCTTATTACAACAGTCGTGCTGTTCATATTGTCCTGCCTGTACGTGTAAAGAGAAGGAATAAAAAGCCTGCTTAAATCAACTTTGTCCACGTAAGCCGACTGGAAGAGAAGCTGCCTCTTCCCTACAATTTCACTTAAGTGGCTTAATCCCATATTCTTTCCTTTTTCCTTAAGGCTCATCTTCATTTCATCAAAAAGCCTTGTCAGCCTTTCAACCGATTCCTCCGGCACCCTCGGTTCATACCTTTCCACGCCCGAGGCAAGTGCCTCCTCTTTAGTTTTGAAGTGTGCCGTAATACCCGTGTGGCACGTGCCCGTATTGCAGTCGCGGCATATCGTGCATCCAATTGCAATCATTGCAAGCGTTGCAGCGCCCACGCGGTTTGCGCCCAGCGCCATCAGCTTCAGTATGTCGTCAGTCGACTTAACGCCGCCGTCGGCCCATATTTCAACGTGGTCCCTTAAGCCCGCGGCAAGAAGAGCCTCATGCGCCTCATAAACTGACAGCTCAGCCGGAAACCCCACGTACTTCAGTGAATGCACGCGTGCGGCACCGGTTCCTCCATCGTAGCCCGAAATGGTAATGATGTCCGCGTTTGCCTTTGCTACTCCGCACGCTATGGGGCCTATATTAGGTATTGCCGGAATCTTTACGCTTACCCTGCAGTCGGGGTTTACCGTTTTCAACTCCTCAATCAGCTGCGCTAAGTCCTCAATTGAATATATGTCGTGATTGTTTGATGGCGAGATCAGGTCTATCCCTCTATTAGTATGCCTCGTCTCTGCAATTTTTGCAGTAACCTTAAAGCCCGGCAGGTGGCCTCCTTCACCCGGCTTTGCGCCCTGGCCAACCTTTATCTCCAGGAACTTCGAGGAATTGAGCATCAGCGCATTAACACCAAAACGTGCCGATGCAATCTGCTGCCCGCGGTGGTTGTAGTACCTGCCCATAATGTCTCTTATTTCCCCGCCTTCACCGTTCATGCAGATTATGTTTGAACGGTATGCAGCCTCTGCATACGCCCTGAAAGACGTCTCGCCCTGCGAGCCGAATGACATGGCTGAAATATAAAATGGTGCGTCATAACTTCCTGTCGTAATGTCGCAGTCCATTGCCGCCTCAGCCGCGTTCTTAATTCCAATTATGTGGCGGAATGTAACCGGCTGCTTATCAATCAGCTTTTTATACCTGTCCTCAAATGAACTGTATTCCAGGCGCCCCATGGCAGAATCGCCAAGCGCCTTCCACAACTTTATGTAAAGCCTGTTTTCAACCGGCAGGCGCGATTCCTTTGAGGAAAGTATATCCCTTCTCATTTTATACTGGTTATCAAGATCTTCATAACGGAAAGAAGCCCCTTCATCAAGCGCCGAAGTAATTCCTATCTCCTTTACTATTTCACGCGAGAGGCCTATTGATGCAAACATGGGAGCGTAGCCGCTAAGGTCGTGAATGCCCATTGTGGAAATCACTTTCTCAATTCCCGAGGTCAGAACGTCCATTGCATTCTTCAGACTCTGCCTCAGGCTCTCACCCTCTGAATGGGAGCGTACAACCTGCCAGACCATATAAGGCGCAAGCGCATCGGCACCAAGCCCGAGAGCAGCGCAGCAGTCGTGCGTATTCCTGATCTGCCCCGAGTGGAGTACAAGGCTGGTTTTCCGCCTGATTGATATTCCGTCTTTATCCTTTATGTGTCTTAATTTCTCATTCAGCGCGCCAAGCGTAAGGAAAGGATCAATGCTGTTTTCTGCACTATATTTATTGGCATCCGACAAAATTACAATAGATGAATTTTCCTTCTCAATTTTCTTAATCATCTTTTCAATAAATGAGTCCATCCGATCTTTCATGCCTGAGCCTTCGGATGATAAATCCTCAAATAATACCCTGGGCCCGTCTGAAGTATAAAGGCTTTTTAACGATGCCATCTCTTCATCATTATATCCGTCCATAAGCACCGGCTGGCTAAGCATGATCTGGGGATATATGTCAGGCTTTTTGAAGTCGGGCCGCGCACCAAGGAATGTCCTTAAAGAAAACTGTGCGCTTTCCCTCTCCCTGTCAATTGAAGGGTTAGTAACTACGGCAACTGTTTCTTTTATGAATTCAGGAATGTTTACAATGTCATTCCGTAATACTGCAAGAGGTGCGTCATAGCCCGTTGCGCCAACAGATTCCTTTCCAGTCTTTGCCATGCTGCTAATAGATTCCTCATCCTCCCTGTACCAGCCGAATGAGCGCAGGCATGGAGTTGCGGCCTCCGGAAGAGCGTAATCATTATTCTCATTTTCAGCTTTTCTTTCAGGCTTCAGCACGGGGCAAATTTTCCTTCTCCTGTACCTGAATTCTTTAAGTATCTGCATCTGGAGGCTTGCGTAGTCAAAGGCCTCGGCTTTGCCCGGAATTAAGGCCCCGTTATTTGAATCAATCTGGCTTATGGGGCGCCTTAAAAGAAATCCCCTTTTTTCTCCCGGCGCAATCGGCGTGGGATCCGAGTGCAATAGCTCAAGCTCAATAACGCCTTTTTCCGAAGAGGCAAAATATTCCTTGTCGGTCTCACCGATCCATAGGGGCCTTAAGCCCAGAGCGTCAACTGAAAATACAATCTCATCACCCTGGCGCGCAATAATTGCAGCCGGGCCCTGTGCGGGCATCCCGAGCACGCGCCTGTAATAGGTGTATATATCCTTCATCTCATCTTTGTACGAATCTATCTCGCTCCACACCGGAGGAAATACAATCTCCATTGCTTCCATGAGTGAAAAGTTGTTCACGAACATTAGGCTTTCAATCAGGCGGTCCAAATCCTGGCTGTCCGAGCCAAGCCCTACAACGGGCATGCCCAGCATTGCAGCCTCGCGCCTTAGTCTTACAATCGTATTAATCTCACCGTTATGCCCCAGCGTCGAGAACATCTGCGCACGCTCATGGTTTGAGTCGGTGTTTGTTGAGTATCTCCCGTGCCCAAGCGCAATTGCACTCTTAAAGCCGGGGTTCTTAAGATCGGGATAGTAGTTTACAAGCGTGCGCACGTCACCCCTTACTTTGTAAATTACGCTGTTGGGACTCATAGACATTACGTGTATGTGCGGAAGCTCCTTTTCAATTTCATGCCTCGAGGTAAGAATATTCTTCCACGATAGCGCTATCCTGCCAAGCGGTATCATGGCTAAGCTCCACACCACAGGCTCAATTGCCTTTGCGCGTGCGCCCAGGGCCTCGCTTCTTACAGGCAGAGGCTTGCTGTATAAAACCTCAAATCCGTTGCGGTTAAGTATTGCCTCCGCCGCCTCGAGCGATTGTTTTAAGCCCGGACTGTTAAGCTCCCCGCGTATCATAAGGTGTGCAACTGTAAAATAATGCTGGTAGACTGTTCTTGGATCTATCCCTTCCGCTTCAAGCCTTGCCATCCATATTTGTTTTGGTATGTCTGTCTGTATTCCCGTGCCGTCGCCTTCGTGGTCTATTTCACCCGTACGGTGGCCCATATTCTCCAGTGCCAGCAGCGTACGCTTTACATTGCCGTGTGTTGCTGTACCGTCTTTTTTTACGCGTGCAATAATGGCGCACGCATCCTTTTCTGCATCAAACAGATTAAATCCGTAGAGATCAGAACCTTTCATTTTCCGCCTTCCCTTCTGTTATAAAACAAATAACTTCTTATTATCCATAAATTCAGTTTTCAGAAAAAAGAGCAAAGATTTTTAAGTCCTGTAATATTCTCACGGATCCGGTCAACCCATGATCTTTATTATTTGTGTAGATAATTTGATTTTGGATTGACCAGCTGTTTAGCCTTTTAGTATGGTAATACTTTCTGCGGCCGTAGGTTTGGTAATCCCTGGTTTGAGAATTGTAGGTTGGACATTATGAACTTCAAGACATAATTCTTCAGAGAAGAATTTCTTCCTTATCAATAGGGTAATATTTAATAAAGATTCCTGCATGTCTGTATCTGATATCGAATATAAGTTCAGGTTTGTACATTTTCAAGTCAATAAGTAAAGAAATATCAGAATTTTTCTAATTAATTTTAGTTTTTCGGCATAATTGCCGTAATTTCTACCGGTTTTACTGCGTTTTGCCTTAACAACTAAAAAAAATACGGGATGCCATCCATGCGTTGGATAACATCCCGTCTTAATCTGGCAGGCTGACGCTTTACGGTCAGTTTCTCATTAGCTTATTGCTGTGGCCTTTCAGCGCAAACTTTTCTTTCTGCATCGATCTGCCTCCATCATTCACATCCAGCTTAAATCTCGATACCAGTTCCTGCAGGTTTACCGTAAGACGGTTTAAGTCCTCGGCTGCACGCGCTATCTGCTCGGTTCCTGCGGCTGACTGCTGTGTGACGCTGGAAATGCCTTCAATGTTCTTCGAGATCTGCTCGGCCGCGCTCGACTGCTCCTCACTTGCAGCCGCAACCTGCAGTACCACGTCAGTAGTCTTCTGCGCTCCCTTAAGAATTTCACCTAATACCTCAGCCACTTCTTCAGTAAGCTTCATGCCTGCTTCAACTGCAGTCCTCGATTCACCCATGGCCTGGTCTGCCCCTTTAGCTTCCATCTGAATTGCTTTGATCGTCTCGGCAATTTCTTTTGTTGCCTTCGTTGTACGCTCGGCAAGCTTCCTTACCTCGTCTGCCACAACCGCAAAACCGCGGCCCTGCTCGCCGGCACGTGCTGCCTCAATTGCGGCGTTTAGTGCAAGCAGATTTGTCTGGTCTGCAATGTCGTCAATTACCTGGGTGATTTCACCAATCTGGTCAGTCCTCTTTGAAAGTGATGCAACAATCTTTGCAGTCTCTTCAGATGAGGAAACTATTTTGTTAATGCCTTTCTTTGTTTCCTCTACTTTCTTTGCGCCCTTTTCTGCCGCCTGGCTCGATCCTCTGGATACCTCGGCAGCCTCATTGGCGTTCTTGGCTGTCTCGTAAACAGTCTTTGTCATCTCTTCAATAGCCCCGGCAACTTCTGTAGCCTGCTGTGCCTGTTCCTGGCTTCCGGCCGACATCTGTTCCGAAGATGAAGAGATCTCATTTGCCGAACTTGCCGTAGCCTCGGTTGCTTCGTGCACCTGAAGAATAAGGGAGTTGAGCGATTCAGCCAGGTGGTTTGCATTGTTCTGCAGTTTCTTATACTCACCCTTATACTCGCCTGTCATTCTCGCCGTCAGGTCGCCCTGTGCAACTTTTTCCACCACTGCTTCATAATCGCGTATCTTAGACATTATTGTATCAAGAGTATCATTAATTCCGGATACTATCTTTTTATAACCGCCGCTGTACTTCTCAGCATTTCCTCTTTTTGAAAGCTCCCCATCCACTGCGGCTTTCGTCAGTCCGTTTACTTCTTCCGTCAAATCCCTAATTACTTTTGTGAATGCATTCATGGCAGGGGAAAGCTTATCTTTACTGTCATATACCGTGAACTCAGTGGAAAGATCCCCCTGCGAGGTAGCATACATTCCTTCGGCAAGCTTTTCCAGCTGGTACGCAAACTGGTCAAGCACCTTTGCCATCACACCTATCTCATCACCCGCGTCCACATTGGCTCTTGCTTCCACGTGCCCCTTCTGCAGTTCCTGCGCCATATTAAGCACTTTGTTTACGGGGCGCTTTATCTGGCCGGAAATGAAAATTCCGAAACCGATTGAAGCCGCAACACCAATTATCATAAAAATATACATAGTTGTAACTGCGGAACCGGCTTCTTCTACATTTTGAGAGGAAATCTTGTCGCCTTCATCCTGGTTGAACTTCACCCAGGATTCTATTGCCTGTTCGTATTCCACTGCGGCTCTTGTCATATCGCCAAGCAGTACGGCTCTTGCTTCTTCATCCTTATTCTCAAGTGCCAGGTTTTCAACTTCCAGCAGGTACTTTCTGTAATTCTCCCTTTTTTCTTTGGCATTTCTTACAAATTCTTTCTCCTGATCTGTATCGGCCGATTTGGAGCTGAACTCAATCTCTTCAGAAATTGCTTTTGAATCATTTGATATGTCGTCAACATATCCCTGCACCTTGCTTCTGTCGTTCTCCATTACCGCCTTCAACGTGGAGACCCTTACATGCTGATAACGCTGCAGCACATCTCCCAGCTTGGCAATCGGCAGTGCATGGTCCACCCACATACTTTCACTTGATTTTGCAACTTTGTTAAGATTATAAGATCCAACCAATCCAATAATGGCAGCAATAACAGCTACAATGCAAAAGCTCACTGTTAGTCTGACACCGATTTTTAGGTTACCGAACCACTTCATAATTTCTCCCCGTTTGAAAAAGTCACTTAATTGACAATTATAATATGATTTGATTTCCAATGCAGTCAGTTTTTTCCACAGGACCGCGCGCAGCTTGATCTAATAACTTGATAATCATCAGCGAGATTCAAATAATTACAACTTTACGAATTATTTATGCATTGGAAGATAGAGTTATTATCGGATGGTTTTGAAATTATTTTACAATAGTCAACAACTATTTTTAATAAAAATTTTCCTACCGCCCAAATTTATCCATCAGAGCAGCAAATTCAGTGCGCAGAATTTGCATACCAGCTTATACTTTGCTATTATTCCGGTCAAATTATCATTGAAAAGGTCCCGAACATGAAATTAAATCTGATTTTAGCAGCATTTCTTATTATTGTAACAGGCGCCGTCTCAGGCCAGGGGAAAAACAGCAACTGGGAAAAACTTAATTACCTGACCGGAAACTGGAAGGGTGAAGGCAGCGGTAAACCCGGCGAAGGCCAGGGATATTTTTCATTTAAGCCCGACCTGGATAATAATGTATTTGTCAGAAAAAGCCACTCTGAATATCCGGCTCAAAAGGATAAACCCCTGATTGTTCATGACGACCTGCTCATAATTTATCCTGACAGTTCCGGCAACCCCGGCAAGGCAATCTATTTCGACAATGAAGGGCACGTGATTAACTATTCAGTTACTTTCCCGAATGACAGTGACATTGTTTTTACAAGCGATAAAACTCCCAGCGCCCCGGTGTTCAGACTCACCTATTCTGTCATTGACAGCAATACTGTAAATACCATATTTGCCATGTCGCAGGACGGAAAGAACTTCAGGACATACGTCGAAGGAAAGTCCCAAAGGAGCAAATAGCGGTTCAGGCAATAAACAGATTTTTCTCATGGCTTCCATCCGGAAGCCATTTTTTTATAAGGCCTCCCGGTATCCCGGAGCTGTAAAGTATATCAAAATACGGATTGCAGTTACATCTGGAATATTTAGATTTTAATTATAATATCTGAAGGGAAGGCTTAATAATGTTCAGAGAAAGAATTACAATGATCTCGGAAATTTTCCGCGCATCCTCGCAGGTGGTCTATAAGGCGGTCGACGGCGCCACAAAGGAAGAACTTACATGGAAACCCGCTCCTGAATCGCGCCCTATTGCCGAAATTGCAGCCCACATCATCAGGGTCGATCTTCACTTCCTTAAAAAAATGGGATATGTGCCGGCTTTCGAAGCCCCTAAAACAGGTGATGAGCATGCGCTGAAATCGGCAGTAAAAAAAACTGAAGAGTATGTCCTGGAAATACTTAACGGACTTAGCGAGGATTCAGAACTGATGAAACCGAGGCCTTCGGAAATCGCTCCGGAGCACGAGAGCCTGGACCATATACTGCCGCACCTCAGCCAGCATCACCTTTATCACCTTGCGCAGATAATTTATCTCAGGCGGGCTTTAGACAGGAAGTGGAAGTCTCCGGTTGAGGACTGGGAAAAAACCACTTACATCATAGGCAGCTATCTCCATCCCAAGACAACCGCGGCATTAAGGGATGTCCCCTGAAATTAAGAATCCCGGAGGGGTGGCTTGCCTGCAGCCAATTCATTCCCCCGGGATTCCATTAATAAAGCCGCTCTGATTTTATTGGGCTTTCTGAGTCCTTAAGTTTATCCCAAAAGTCTTCTCCGGCTCCTTATTCATCTGAAACTCAAGACTTCCGCCCTGTAAGAGATCATTATGACTGATCTCAAAACTGTGGTACGGCTTTCCGTTAAGCTTTACCGACTTCACGTAAACATTCTCGCCGGAAAGGTTATCAGCCTTTATAACAAATTCATTTCCTTTTGCCGTTTTAATCTTTACCTCCTTTAACGCCGGCGAACCCAGCACATACATTCCGCTTGCAGGGTTTACAGCATACAGGCCAAGCGCGCTCATAACATACCAGGCCGACATCTGCCCGCAGTCCTCGTTGCCGCAAAGCCCGTCGGGCTTGTCAGTATAGAAAAGCCTCATTATCTCCTTTACCCTTTCCTGCGTCTTCCACGGGTATCCCGCATAACTGTAAAGATAGACTGTGTGATGCCCCGGTTCATTGCCGTGCGCGTACTGCCCTATGGTTCCCGATACGTCCATTGGAGTTCCCTCGCTCCTGCCTGTAATTGTAAAGAGAGAATCCAGTTTTTTTACAAAAGCCTCTTTTCCCCCCATAAGACTGATCAGCCCCTGAACATCCTGCGGCACAAACCACGTGTACTGCCATGAGTTGCCTTCTGTAAAATCGTTTCCGTAAGAGGCGTTAAGGGGACTGAAGTCCTTTCGCCACGTTCCGTCCGAGTTGCGCCCGCGCATAAAACCCGCAGACCTGTCAAAAACATTCCTGTAGTTTTCTGAACGCTTGAGGAATGTATTGTACTCATCTTCCAGCCCCATCTCCTTTGCCGCACGCGCAATGCACCAGTCGTCAAAGGCATACTCGAGCGTTTTGGATGCCGACTGCTCCCAGTGGTCTGCCGGCACGTAACCCAGTTTCATGTACTCTTCAAGGCCTTCATATATTCGGCACGTGGCGCTCATCTTCATCGCCTCAAAAGCCAGTCTGGCGTCGTAGCCCCTTATACCTTTAACGTATGCTTCAGAAATAACAGAAGCCGAATGATAGCCTATCATTGCCCAGGTCTCTATATTTGCCAGGGGCCATATGGGAAGTATCTTAAATGTATTCTCTTCATAGTCAGCCAGTAAAGAGTTTACAAAATCATTCACCCTTTCAGGCACCAGTATCGTATAAAGCGGATGAGCCGCGCGGAAAGTGTCCCACAAGGAAAAAGTGGAATACTTCGAAAACCCCTTGGCCTTGTGTATCAGCCCGTCATATCCCCGGTAGCTCCCGCTAATATCCATGCAGAGGCCTGGAGTTAAGAAACTGTGATAAAGAGCCGTATAGAAAATAGTTTTATCCTTTTCCGAAGCATCAACGGACACTTTCGAAAGCTCCTTATTCCACGCTTCTTTTGCGTCACTCCTCACCTTTTCAAAATCCCATCCCGGAATCTCTTTATCCAGATTGTTAAGAGCTTCCTCGGTCGAGACATACGAGATCCCGGCTTTTATATAAACCGCCTCATCCTTCCCGGTCTTAAAATTCACAAAAGCCAGAAGGCTGTCTGAGGATTCTTCGGGCCAGTTCTCTACGATCTCTCCTCTTATCTTAAGCCCGTATGAATCAAAAGGCTTTGAAAACCTCGCGGCAAAATAGATAAACCTGTTCTTTGCCATTCCCATTACCTGGTGATAGCCCGTAATGAGGTCATTTGATTTTATTGACACCGTGGACATGACAACCTTCTGGTTGTAAACCGTATGCCTGAGGTCAATTATAAAATGCGCGCTGTCCGTCTGAGGGAAAGTATACTTATGAATTCCCGCACGGAGTGTTGTGGTTAATTCAGCCTTAACTTTGGGATCATCAAGGAATACAGAATAGTAGCCGGGGCTTGCAGTTTCATTTTCATGTGAGAATCCGGATCTGTAGCCCGTTTGGGGCTTATCCTTATCCCCGGGCTCCGTCTTAAGCGTTCCCACAACCGGCATAATAAGAAAGTCGCCCATATCACCTACTCCGGTCCCTGAAAGGTGCGTATGGCTGAAGCCCATTATGCTCTTATCCTGATAGTTATAGCCCGAGCACCAGTCCCACCCCTCTGTACCCGTGTCGGGACCCAGCTGCACCATTGAAAACGGAAGCGACGCGGCGGGAAAAGTGTGCCCGTGTGCTGCAGTACCAATAAAAGGATTAACGTACTTTGTAAAATCCTCTTTTTGCTGCGCATACGTAAGAGAGGCCATAATAACCCCCAAAGTAACAAGAAAAAGTTTTTTCATGACGGACCTGGTAATTTATATGTGTTCCGGAGTTTCCTCGTTTATTTCAGAAGATGAAATATACCTGACTTTGGGCGGCGGATACTTAACGCCGTTTAAGATTGCGCTGGCGACCTTTTCAGCCGGATTCGGCCTGTATTTGCCGGGCATAAGAAAAGTAAAGCTTTTTGCAATTTCCTCACCCAGCCTGAATTCCTTGCGCCTGCCAAGCAGAAGTGAGGGCCTCAGTATTGTAAGCTGCTTATAGCCAAGCGCCTTAAGTGCGTCCTCAAGCTCCCCTTTTGTCCTGTAATAAAACGTGTGCGAGCGGGCGTCAGCCCCAAGTGAAGAGACGAGGACAAAATGCGAAGCTCCCTCCTGAAGCCCCATTTTTGCAATCCGGAGGGGATAATGATAATCCACCTTCCTGAAATTTTCCTTGGATCCAGCCTTTTTAATTGTTGTACCTAAAGCGCAGATGATGGCTCTTACCTTAAAGATATCAGGGTAGTTTTCCATTTCATCGAAGTTAATTACAAATTCATTCAGCTTTGGGCTGCTTGCCCCGGTCGGGTTTCGCACCATAGCATTTACCTGAGTGATAAAAGGGTCGTGCAAAAGCATTCTCAGGCATTCGGATCCTACCAGTCCGGTAGCTCCGCAGAGAAGAACCTTGATATTAGTTTCCATTGCGGCATCTTCATATTGTTTCAAAATCTGTATTAATCTTACATCATCGTGCTTCTAAACTTTACTACTAAACTTTAAAGGTAAGTTTATAAAATTGCCGCCCATTGTCAAGCCTGACCGCCTCCGGCGGTATCCAAAATCCGATGTCCAAGGTCCCAGGTCAAAGCAGGAAACGTTGGACCTGTCCCGTCGGACGTCGGACCTGCCTTCCCGTCGGACGTTGGACGTTGGACCTAAAAACCACATAATCATGCCATCCCCCGATAAATATTTACTTAAAAAACCGCATACACATGCCGTTGCCCGGGGCATAATATATTGGTATTAATGTATTGAGAATTTGATCTTCCTATATAAAAAATACAAGGTTCTTTAGAATAGATTTTATCCGGCATTGACGGAATAATTAAATCAGCATTCTGATTCACCAAACCCAGGCGGAGGAAGGCCATGACAGCAGTACTCAAAAACCGCTTTAATAATATTCCAGGTATGGAAGAACTTGTATTTGCCAACCGTAACAAGGCATACGGCGCCTATGTATTAAGGAAAGCTTATCCCCGGAACCTCATGATCGCCTTCTGGCTCGCGGTAACGCTTTTTGCCGGCGGCGTAACCACCCCGCTTTTATTAAGAAGCCATTCGGGAGAAAGCGGCCTCTCGGCAATAACAAAAAGGAGCGTTGTACTGGATGCCATAACACTTACATCGGTAACCAAACAGCTGAACCTCGATGAAATTGCAAAGCTGATCCCTAAGGTAAGCACATTCAAATACATGGTTCCTCTTGTAAAACCTGATGCCGAGGTCATAGAGAATTATTCACCGGACGTAAGCATGCTTAAGGATGCCATTCCCGGAATGGTTACTAGAAAAGGCAGCGACGCCGGAATTGATGTAACCCTTATAGACGTAAAAGAGCCTGTAAGTACGGATATAGTAAAGGACAACACCACTGAGGAGAATACCGTATTCAGCTGGGCCGAGGAGATGCCGCGCTTTAGCGAGGGCGAAGATGCGCTTCTTTCCTTCCTTATGGCAAACATCCGTTACCCTGAACTTGCCCGCAGGGTCGGTGTTGAAGGCAAGGTGATGGTCAGCTTCACAGTTGAAAAAAGCGGATCCATAAGCAATATGAGAGTCTTAAAGAGCATCGGCGGCGGATGCGACGAAGAGGCCATGAGGGTAGTTGCCCTTACAGCCGGCAAATGGATTGCAGGTAAGCAAAACGGCAAGGCCGTAAAAGTAAATATGAGCATCCCGATAGTATTTAGACTTCATTAAAAATAGATTTTCGTTCGTTCCTCTGTTCTCATTAGACACCTCCCGGGGAAGCCCCAGCCAAAGCTGGGGCTTTTCTTTTTATCTATACCGGTAATCCCATCCAAATAGACTTTATAAAAACCCCCGTTTTGCTTATCTCTTTATAAATACACTATTGAGAGGTGAAACCATGAAAATTGGAATCGCGGCCGACCACGGCGGCTTCGAAATGAAAGAAAAAATTGCCGCCTTCCTCCGCACGGAAGGCCACAGCGTAACCGACTTCGGCGCGTACAGGCTTTCAGTCGATGACGACTACCCCGACTTCGTCCTCCCCCTTGCACGCGCTGTTGCATCCCGTGAGGTCGAACGCGGCATTGCAGTCTGCGGAAGCGGCGTCGGCGCCTCCGTGGCCGCAAATAAAATCCCCGGCGTCAGGGCAGCCTTAATTAACGACTGCTTCTCGGCCCACCAGGGAGTTGAGGACGATAATATTAACGTAATCTGCTTCGGCGGCAGAGTAACCGGCTACTCGCTTATTAAGGAACTTACTGGCATATTCCTTAAATCTGAATTCTCAGGCGCCGAACGCCATAAAAGACGGCTTGAAAAAATTACACGCCTCGAAATGAAAGGAGAAGAGAAAATGACTTCAGGAGGAATAAACCCCCTGCTTAAAGTAGGAGAATATCTCCAGAGCATCTGGCTAGATAACTTGAACAGACAAATGATTAAAAACGGAAAACTGAAAAAATTTATTGAGGAGGACGGCTTAAGCGGCATTACTTCCAACCCCGCTATATTCGAAAAGGCAATAGCGGAAGGCGAAGAATACTTAAGCGATATACGCTCGCTCGCAATGCAGGGCAGACCCAAAGAAAAAATCTACGAGGAGCTGACAATACGCGACATTCAGGACGCAGCCGACCTCCTCAGACCCGTATTCGACAGGGCACAGGGACAGGATGGCTTCGTAAGCCTTGAGGTATCACCCTACCTCGCGCACAAAACCGAAGACACCATTAAAGAGGCCCACCACCTCTGGGAAATGGTGAACCGCCCTAACGTAATGATTAAAGTCCCCGCCATTACTGAAAGCATACCCGCTATTAGACAGCTTATCAGCGACGGCATTAATATTAATATCACTCTCTTATTCGGACTCGACCGCTACCGCGAAATTATTGAGGCTTACCTCTCAGCCCTCGAGGAAAGAGTTGAGGCGGGAAGGCCAATTAATAACATTGCCTCGGTTGCAAGCTTCTTCTTAAGCCGCATCGACGTTATGATTGACCCGATGCTCGAGAAAGTTGCAAACGAAGGAGGTAAAAAAGGGGATCTCGCAAAATCCTTAATCGGACAGATTGCTATCTCATGCGCCAAGGTGGCTTACAGAATTTTCCAGGAACAGTTTGAAAGCGACCGCTACAGGGACCTCTTAAACCACGGCGCACACGTCCAGCGCCTGCTCTGGGCCAGCACGGGGACTAAAAACCCGTCATATAGCGACATAAAATACGTCGAGCCTTTAATTGGACCCGAAACCATTAACACCATGCCCGAGAAAACTCTCGATGCTTACCGCGACCACGGTAACCCGGAGCCGCGCCTCGATAAAGGCGTCGACCAGGCCTTCAGGGCCCTGCACCAGCTGAAAGACCTTGGAATTGATATAGACCAGGTTACCCGGAAGCTTGAAGTTGAAGCGGTGGATAAGTTTATTCAGCCATACGACAAGCTTATGAAAACTCTGGAAAGCAAGATCAAGGACATGAAGGAAAAGAACCTGGCCAGGTAAATTGCAAACAGGTAAATTGCAAAGCTGCCGGTTTCTCTTTTGAATTACCGGAAAAGAAAGGGAGTAAAATGGAATCAGCCAGACAGCCCGATCCGTGCGTACTTGTTGTCTTTGGAGCCGGAGGCGACCTTACATGGCGCAAGATCGTGCCGGCACTCTATAACCTCTATACCGGAGGATGGCTTCCGGAAAAATTCCAGATGATCGGGCTTGATATTAAGGAGATGAGCGACGAAGAATACCGCAATCACCTTAAAGAAGGAGTAGCGGACTTCTCCCCCAAGGGAAAGGCCGACCAGTGGAAGGAATTTTCTTCCATGATATCCTACCTCAAGGCCGATTTTACTAACCTGCAGGTCTTTAACAAGATCCGCCGGCAGCTGGATTCTATAAACCGCGAGTGGAAAGTTAAAGCTAATCAGGTTTTTTACCTTGCCGTGCCTCCGCGCTTTATTGAACCTATTGCTGAGGAGATCGGAGAGTCGGGCCTGGCAAAGGACGAAAAACACTGCCGCATCGTTGCAGAAAAACCTTTCGGACGCGACCTTGAAAGCGCACGCGAACTGAACCGTATACTCCGCAAAATTTTCAATGAGTCGCAGATCTACCGCATCGACCACTTCCTGGGAAAAGAAACGGTCCAGAATATTCTGGCCTTCCGCTTTGCAAACGCCCTTTTTGAACCTGTGTGGAACCGCAACTATATAGACAACGTGCAGATTACCGTAGCCGAACAATTAGGCGTTGAGCACAGGGGCTCTTATTACGATAACGCGGGGGCTTTCCGCGATATGATACAGAACCACCTTCTTCAGATACTCTGCCTTATTGCAATGGAAGCTCCCGTTTCATTCGGCGCCGATGAACTGCGCAACCGGAAAGTCGACGTGCTGCACTCAATACAGTGCTACCGTGAGTCCGACGTTCATAAGTACGCCGTGCGCGGCCAGTACGCACCGGGCTGGATTGAAGGCCGCTACGTTAAGGGCTACCGCGAGGAGCCGGGCGTAAACCCTAACTCCAATACCGAAACCTTTGCCGCTGTAAAGTTCTTTATTAATAACTGGCGCTGGCACGGCGTGCCTTTCTACCTCCGTACGGGAAAACATATGGCCGAAACAGTCTCTATCGTAACCGTGGAATTTAACCCCGTGCCTTTCGACGCCTTTCCTCCTGAATCAACCATAAACTGGCACCCTAACCGCCTTATACTCGGCATACAGCCCGAGAAAGGAATAAGGCTTAATATTCAGGGAAAACGCCCGGGACTTAAAATGGCCTTTAACCCCGTCGATATGGTCTTTAACTACAGCGACGTTTATACGGAAGAGCCTCCCGAAGCTTACGAGACACTCCTGCTGGATATAATGCTCGGCGATCAGACACTCTTTATGAGGGAGGACCAGGTCGATGCCGCCTGGGGCCTCATTATGCCTATATTAAATGTATGGGGTTCAACGCCGCCTCTGGACTTCCCGAACTACCCTGCCGGCACCTGGGGGCCTGAGGACGCGGAGGCACTTATTGCACGCGACGGCAACCACTGGATGTACCTGCCGATAAAACTGAATGGGAAAAAGAAGAACCACGATAAAAAGAAAGATAAAGATTAACTGCTTCCTTCAGATTGTTCCGGCAGTAGAATCCCTTAACGGTACTTCACATAAACAAACTGGTCTATAATCTCCCCGTTCTTAATCACGCTTTTTTTCTGCCTTACTTCCAGCTCATAGCCTGCTTTTTCCAGCACCCTCATAGAGCCCTTGTTCCATTCAAACACGTCTGCATAAATTCTTTTCAGGTCGAAATTCTTAAATGCGTATTCCGTAACGGCTTTAAGTGCGGCCACGGCAATTCCCTTTCCCCAGTACTCCTCGGCAAGCCAGTACCCAATTTCAGCCTGTATCCTCTGCACGTCCTCCTTGATAATAAATCCTATTGCACCCACGGCATTTTCATCCACCTCAATTGCAAACTGTGTTACCGGCTTTTTATTTACAACCATATTAAGCCACACCTCGG
Source organism: Ignavibacteria bacterium (assembly GCA_025612375.1). NCBI lineage: Bacteria > Pseudomonadati > Ignavibacteriota > Ignavibacteria > Ignavibacteria bacterium. The sequence continues at coordinate 8,786 of JAAXKN010000037.1, read as the reverse complement.
CGTCATCCAAAGTATAAGGATTAGGGAAGGCATCCCTCAGGTTTATCCATATATTCCGGTTATTCGCAAAGCGGGCAAGGGATTCCTTATCCGAAAACTTCCACGGCCTTACTTTGCAAATCCCAAGGTCAATTTCCATTTTTATATCTGATTAATTTCACAATGATTATAGCTTAAATTTAAAATATAACAATATCCGGTGAAACAAAACCGTACTTGAATTATTGAGAGAAAAAAATAAATTAAAAATAAATATACCCTGCCCCAAAGCGGCAAATTAAAACCGGAGCGAAAATGAAAGCCATGGTAATTACGGCCTTCGGAGGCCCTGAAGTCTTTGAGGAAAAAGAACTTCCAAAACCCGAACCGGGAATCGGTGAACTGCTCATTAAAGTGCACGCATCGTCAATCAATCCCGTCGATTATAAAATCAGGATGAACGGATCCTGGGCCGTTACTCCACCCGCAATAATCGGCTACGACGCTTCAGGAGTTGTGGAAAAATGCGGACCGGGCGTTAAGGATTTCAAACCGGGCGACGAGGTGTTCTATACTCCCTTCATTGAACAGGGACACGGCACCTATGCCCAGTATGCGGTTGTACATGAAGATATTGTGGCCTTAAAGCCTAAGAACATGTCATTCCTTGAAGCTGCCGGAATGCCTCTTGCCGGATGCACTGCACTCGATGCAATTGTCAACCTGGCCAAAGTCAAGCCCGGTGAAAACGTTCTCGTTCACGCAGGCGCCGGCGGAGTAGGATCCTTTGCCATACAGCTAGCGAAGATCTCGGGCGCCATTGTTGCCACAACCTGCAGCCCGAAAAACGTGGACCTTGTAAAATCACTCGGCGCCGATATTGCAATTGATTACAGAAAAGAAGATTTTACAAAGGCTTTCTTCAGGGAAACAGGCGGCGAACTGGCAGACGTCGTTTTCGATACAGTGGGCGGCGATACAACCGCAAGAAGTATTGAGATTACAAAAAAATACGGACGGATTGTAAGCATAGTCAATGTATCCGGAAACATAAACGCGGGCCACAGAAAGAATATTACGCTTTATCTTCTCTTTCTTGAAAGAGCCAAACACAAAATTGAAATGATGCGTACACTTTCGGAAGAAGGAAAAATTAAAACCGTTGTCGATTCCGTCTTCCCTTTGAACAAGGTATCAGAAGCGCATCAGAAACTGGAAAATGGAGGAGTAAGAGGAAAGATCATTCTGCAGGTTTCAGCCTGATGAATCTTTCTTTGAAATCCTTAATCATATATTAAGTAAATAAAAGCAAAAGGATAATTATGGCCACGAAAAAAGCTTATGTAAAAGAGATAAAAGGACAGGCAAACGAGCTCACATTCCTGGGTAAAAGCGATTCCAACCACTGGATTACAATGGACGCGCCGGGCGAAGCAGGCGGAAGCCACGCGGGTGTAAGCCCCAAGGAACTGCTTTTAATTGGACTTGCCGGATGCACCGGGAGTGACGTAGTTACAATACTGAGAAAGAAACGCGTACATACAGATGACTTTGAAATGAACATTACAGCCGAAGTCTCCGACGAGCATCCAAAGGTATTTACAAAGCTTAACGTTGAATATGTTTTCTACGGGGAAAATATTCCGCAGAAAGACGTTGAAAGGGCAATTGAGCTTTCACTTACAAAGTACTGCTCGGTAACAAAAATGCTCGAAAAAGCCGTCCCCATCACCCACACCTACAGAATCGAGCAAAGAAAAGAAGCTCCCGCGGAAATATAATTTAATATAATATTAATTGTGGGCGCACCCCCGTGCGCCCCTACCGTTATATTCATTATTTCCCCTGCCTTAACCTCGAACGTCGAACTTTGAACCTCGAACTATTTCATATCCTATGCAGAAAATACTCCTCGGGTATGAGCTTCCGGCCGCTGAAGCCTGCGTCCTTTTCGTGATAATATTTTATCTCTTCTTCATCACTCCGCCAGCACAGCATAACCTCTTTACCGTGGATAATCGATGGGAAATCTACCAGACCTATTGTAAAATTCCAATCCTTGTAATAACAGCCTATCTCCTCAAGTTCAGCCATGTAATCGTTTATTGCCTGGGCAATATTCTGAATCTCCGGATCTTCAATTGCATTACCATGGATTTCCGTGGCACGCTTGCGCATGGTTTCGCCTGAATTAATGATGTCCCTTATTATCCTTCTTACCAGCGGTAATGTCTTCCTTGCTTCTTCCGGCGTAAAATACCTAACTGTTTTCATCTCTTCTCTCATATGTTCATCTTTGCTTTTTCTTTGCCGTCTTTTCTTAACTCTATTCATTAGTATCTTTTTTGGTACCCTCCTAAATTAAATCTATCTATATAAATTTTATATTCAACAAATAATCATCCTCTCTGGCTTCTTATTGACCTCAAGCACACAAATGGGCTCCATTACTTAAATTTTACTTCCACCTTTTCGTTCAGCTCAATTTTAATACCCGGAATTGTCCTTAAGAACTTCTTGGCTTCCGAAAAAGGCTTATCCTTCATTGCCATAAATCGCCTGTAATTCTGAGGGTTTTCAATCAGCTTCCCGAAATCAATTTCAGCCAGCGTAACCCTCTGTCCCTCATGATACTGGGCATTAGTCCCTGTTATTTTTCCCGGCACGTTTACCACAAAAGCCATTTTCATCTGGCTTATCATCTGCTTGATCTTCTGCTCCATCTGAGTATCTATCTGCATCGTATCAACAGCAGACTCAAGCTGCCGCTTCTCGGATTCCTGGAATTCTTCCGAAGGAAGATTTATCGTAAGCGTAGAGGGATCATCCTTATAAAGATCAAAAGAGATGTATTCCTCGCCGTCACTTGCAGTATCTTTTTCCATTTCCTGCATCTCAGGCGGCCTTACTATTTGTGCCGGGTTCTGCCCTATCCTTAATTTGTCGATATCTGTAAAAGAATAAGTGATGACGTAACCCTCCTTATCCCCGGCCGACTGCCTTTTGCCCGACAGATACGTAACGTGGTCACCCATGTCAAGCGCATCCCTGCGGAACTTATTCTCATCAAAAAGATCAAACTTCTTCGTGGTGTCAGGATTCGGGAAAAAGTTTGAGATCATCATAATGGCTTCTTTGCTCATCATAAGATTTTTTTCTACGGTTCCTGTTCCGTCGCGCTTCAGATTGATGGTGGTATAGATTTCAATGCAGCCGGGAAGAGCAATTACTAACGACAGCAGTAAAGCGGAAATTAACAGCCTTTTCATCTTCACCTCGTTTTGACTTATTTTTAGTCCCTTTAGCCTGGAGTGCCGCCTGTCTTAATAATATATTAAATCCCTATGAAATAATTAGGATAAATTTACTTCTCTAAGGCTCTTTGATGCGTAATGCTGGTGTAAGCTTCTGAATGGTGTTTTGTGAGATACAGGAGCCGGCAGCCTCGCCTGAAGGGGAAGGCTGCCGTATCAATCTTGTCTGAGGTTTAATTAACGTTTGCCGTTACCTGACTAAAATTATCTCCTGTTGTGGTGATGATAAAAATTCGCATCCGTTTTCCGTAACCACTACTTCCTCTTCTATTGTGGCTATTCCAAAATCCTTGATCGGAAGACGGGGCTCAATGGTGTAAACTTCTCCCTGCTCAATTTTCTTGAAAGGCAGGTCGCCGTAACGCTCCCACTTCGGAGCCAGAAGCCCGCCGCCGTCGTGAGCCATGCGGCCTATCTGATGCCCAAGTGCATGAGGATATTCTTCGTATCCGTGGTCAACAATATACTTGCGTGCAATGTCGTCAATTTCATAACCCTGGCGCCCGGGCTTCAGGTTATCTGCCGAAAGCTTTATGGAATCCTTGATTACATTAAAGCCCCTCTGCACTTCCTCGGGAGCCTTATCCTCCCCGTCTTTCAGTACATACCAGGTTCTCTGAAGGTCTGAACAGTAACCCTGATATGAAATTCCGAAATCTATATTGATCACGTGACCCGGCTCTACTTTCCTGTCCGTTGGCCCTGCGTGTGCGCCTGCGGTATCTGGACCTGAGAAGACGCTGGGGCAGTATTCTGCCTCCCAGGCCAGGCCGAAGCCTTTTTTCCTGACAATCTCTTTTATATATGCTGCAACTTCTTTTTCGCTTACCCCGGGACGTATGAAGCCTGTAGCCTCATCAAAAATTTTCAGTGTTTCATCTATTGCGTGCTTCATTATCTCAAGCTCGGCATGGGTTTTCCTCCCCCTTAAAGCCGCAATTATATCTTCAGATGAAATCAGCCTGTCCAGATACGGTGTATCCTTCAGGTAGTCAACCAGATTCATGTACATTCCATGCGTAAGACCGTCGGCAAGACTCGAATCCCTCGAGAAATTAATTGCTATCTTGTTCGGATGATACTTGTTTATTGTGGCAACCAGAGTGTCTTTTATGGACTTCAGGTACCCGACAACATTCTTGAATGTCCCCTGCATCCTCATATTTGCAACGTCCAGAGAACCAAGTATGGCTGTCGTATCCCCGTCTTTTGTAATGATATAAGCCGACTCCCATGTACAGCTTGTACCAATAACCATATCCATCGAAGGATCTTTGATATTTGAGCTCTCGCGCACAAAAATCAGCCACATGTCGATATTCTTCTCACGCAGTATTTTAACTGCCTGTTCAATTTTCTCTTTTATCATTTCTTTCGACATATTAACTCCATAAAATTGGGTTATTGGAAAAATCTTTTAACTTCCAGGAGTAATTATTAGAATAATTTATTGACTGGTAATTTTTAGTTATATTAAACTAACTATTTAAGATTTGTAAGGCAAGTAAAGCAGAAGTTTTTTATGCAGCATATCCCAATTATAAAAGTATTAGTAATCATATTTCTGGCTTCGCTGCCTATAATTTTTCTTTTCAGAAAGCTTAACCTGCCAAGCATTGCCGGGTTTCTTGTTGCAGGCATTATTATAGGGCCTTACGGCTTCAGGCTTATTACCGGGGCCGAAGCTATAAGAGTCATGGCTGAGATCGGAATAATACTGCTGCTTTTTACCATTGGACTCGAAGTCTCCGTCGGCAAACTGGTACAGATGAAACGCTTTCTTATCCTTGCCGGCGGCTCTCAGGTCCTTGGCACCATTGCGCTTTCAGCCCTTATTTCAGGCCTCATGGGTATACCGGTTAACCAGAGCATCTTCTTCGGAATGCTTATCAGCATGTCCAGTACGGCAATTGTCCTTAAACTGCTCTCCGACAGAAATGAACTCGATACCCCGCAGGGGAAAATTTCACTTGGAGTGCTCATTTTCCAGGACCTTGCCGTAGTGCCTATGATAATCCTCCTTCCTTTACTTGGAAACCAGACGGGACTTTCATTGGCAGATATTTCGGTAAAACTTCTTATTGCCTTCGGGATACTTGGCGCAGTCATCTTTGTAGCCCGTTATGTAATGCCTGAACTCCTTTTCCAGGTGGCAAAGCTGAGGATGAGGGAGGCTTTTACAATCGGCGTTATGCTGCTGATACTGGGGGCCGCGTACCTGACCGAATCCCTCGGGCTTTCACTTGCTCTCGGTGCCTTTATTGCGGGCGTTATACTCTCAGATACCGAGTTCAGCCACCAGGTGGCAGCCGATATCGTTCCCCTTAAGGACGCATTTAACAGCCTGTTCTTTGTCTCTATAGGGCTCCTTCTTGACTACGGCCTTATTGCAATGTACCCCCTTGAGATGCTTGGGCTTACTCTGGGCATAATAATTATTAAATTTGCGGTGGTTTTTCTTATAACCCGCTTTCTTAAGTACCCATCAAGAGTTGCATTCCTGACCGCCTTAAGCCTGGCCCAGATAGGTGAATTCTCTTTCGTACTCCTGCAGTCGGGACTCCAGATGAGACTGATAAATGCGGAGTTCTATAACGCTTTTTTAAGCGCATCTATTTTTACGATGCTCATAACCCCGCTTCTTCTGCAGGCTGCGCCTAAGCTTGCACTTGGACTTAAGGATCAGAGCTTCAAAAAGAATCTGCCTGATGAATCTGCCCCCCGCATGAAAGGACACGTAATAATTGCGGGCTTCGGCCTTAACGGGCGCAATATTGCACGCGTGCTTAAGGAGACCGGTATAGGCTACATTGTAATGGAACTGAACCCCGTTACCGTAAAGGAGTCCAAGAAACAGGGGGAAAGGATAATCTACGGCGACGTAACGCGCAGGGAAGTCCTTGAATACGCCAACTGCAAAGAGGCAAGCGTGCTGGTCTTTGCAATCTCCGACCTTATTTCCACGCGCGCGGGCATCAAACTTGCCAAAGAGATGAACCCTTCAATTTACTGCATCGTAAGAACCCGCTTTATAAGCGAAGTGGATAACCTCATTAAGCTTGGAGCCGATGAGGTCATCCCCGAGGAATTTGAAACCTCGCTTCAGATATTCAGCAAGGTGCTGGAAAAGTACCACATCCCCATTAACGTAGTTATGAAGCAGGCAAACATTATAAGAAGCGAATCCTACGGCTTTTTCAGGAAAGAAGTTACCCCCGAAAGCATGCTCTCCCATATCGATAAGATACTGGCCGAGGGCGTTACGGAAATTTACTTTGTTGAGGAATCAAACCCGAACACTAATAAGAAACTAAGCGAACTGAACCTGCGAGCCAGAACAGGCGCAACCGTAATAGCATTCCAGAGGGAGGATAGGACTATCGCCAACCCTTCGGGCGATGAGGTGATACTGGCCGGCGATTCACTCATCCTATATGGAACACATATGTCTGTGGATAAGGCAATCAGCCTCCTTAATTCTTAAAAAAAGCGCCTGAAGTTTAACTATTTTTGGAAACAGCAATTACTATTTTTAAGAAAAAAACCGCACTAAAACCCCACTTCTGCTGAGCTCTAAAGCTTCAGGCCATGGCACAGACTCTCATTTTTATCTCTCCCTGAAAAACTTTCCCTTAAGGTCTTTTTTATAAAAATTTTTCTTTTCGCAAATTCTTTGTTTATAAGCATTAGGAGGCATATCAGAACATAAAAGGTTGATTTTCGGCGAATAATGTTGCATTTTTAGTCATGCTGATTCAGTTTTCTTTTTACAGCTCACTTTTGAAATTCTATACTTCCCCGCTGCCCGGAACTTGGGCACAGAAGTTGTGTGTAAGAAGATAACTGTGATATTTTAGCAGAAAACAGTGAAAAAACTGCAGTTTTAATTGCTGGAGTTTTCATTACAACATCTTTTAATTATCATCTTAGGGGTTTTTATGTCCGAGTATGTTAGCAAACTTATGGCTGAAGTAAAAGCCAAGAATCCGGCTGAACCTGAATTTCATCAGGCAGTGCTGGAAGTAGCAGAATCTCTGGAAGTAGTTATGGACAGGCATCCTGAATATCGTTCAGCCAAAATTCTGGAAAGAATGATTGAGCCGGAACGCGCCATCACATTCCGTGTACCATGGATGGACGACCAGGGCGAAATTCACGTAAACCGCGGATACCGCATTGAGTTCAACAGCGCAATCGGCCCTTACAAAGGCGGTTTAAGATTCCACCCTTCAGTAAACATGGGTATACTGAAATTCTTAGGTTTCGAACAGGTGTTCAAAAACAGCTTAACTACTCTGCCTATGGGCGGCGGTAAGGGCGGCAGCGACTTCGATCCTAAAGGAAAGAGCGACAATGAAGTTATGCGCTTCTGCCAGAGCTTTATGACAGAACTTTTCCGCCATATCGGCCCGGATACAGACGTACCGGCCGGCGACATCGGCGTTGGCGGCAGGGAAATCGGTTTCTTATTCGGCCAGTACAAAAGATTAAAAAATGAATTCTCAGGCGTTCTTACAGGTAAAGGCATCAACTGGGGCGGCTCACTGGTTCGTCCTGAAGCTACAGGCTTCGGCGCTACCTACTTCGCTCAGGAAATGCTGAAAACCAGATGCCACGAAGTTGAAGGTCTTACTTTTGCAGTCTCCGGCTTCGGTAACGTTGCATGGGGCGCTGTTACAAAGATCAACCAGTTAGGCGGCAAGGTTGTTACTATCTCAGGTCCTGACGGATTTGTTTACGACAAGGACGGCATCTCAGGCGAAAAGATCGACTATATGCTGAAACTGAGGGCCAGCAACAGGGATGCAGTTGAAGATTACGCAAAAGAATTCAAGGTTCCTTTCTACGCTGGAAAGAAACCATGGAGCGTAAAGGTCGACGTTGCTATGCCATGCGCCACACAGAACGAACTTAACGAAAACGACGCAAAAGAACTCGTTAAAAACGGCGTTCTCTGCGTTACTGAAGGCGCTAACATGCCTACCACTATTGAAGGCTTCAAGGTCTTCAGAGACAACAACATACTCTTCTCACCGGGCAAGGCTTCCAATGCAGGCGGCGTTGCTACATCAGGACTCGAAATGTCACAGAACAGCATGAGACTCCCATGGTCAAGAGAAGAAGTTGACAGCCGTCTCCATGAGATCATGAAGAGAATCCACCAGACCTGCCTCGAAACAGCAGAAAGATTCGGCACACCGGGTAACTACGTTAACGGTGCCAACATTGCCGGCTTCCTTAAGGTTGCCGATGCCATGATGGATCAGGGCCTGGTTTAATTCCTATCAGGGAATTTATACAAGAGGAGAGGCGGATTATCCGTCTCTCCTTTTTTTATTTTAAAGCATAGAGATGGTTTGATTTCTTTTCCATTGAATAACCCCAATGAAATGAAAGCAAATAGCGGTTGGTGCACATAGAATCCCGGTGAGATGACTTGTCCGTAGGAAAAACGAAGATTCCCAAAACATCAAAAGAGTTCCGGAGGAACGA
>JAAXKN010000036.1 GCA_025612375.1 Ignavibacteria bacterium | reverse complement strand
ATACGTGTAACGGTCACAACTTATCCTTCTACGTGACATAGTCCCATTTTTCAACATATCAGGAATTGTAGGTGGCTTCGTTTTGATATAGTCCATCAGGACCCCTGCAACATCTCCAGGCTTGAAGCCAAGTATTGGCGCGATTTGTTCTAGTACCCAACTATATACAGCTGTCTGACCGTCTGACATTCTGTAATCTTCACTAGGTATGTCCTTACCCACCGTCTTATGCTCCACAATCCATACCTTTCTACTAACCCTGTGTCTGATGATGGCATCAATCTTTCCCACTAGGACAATTTTGGTTCCAGGTACCCGTATCATAAAGTCTTGTTCAGCACGTACGGTCTCGTACTCAGCATCCACTTTCAGGTATGTCTGATGGTAGGCCCTCATCATACGAAATACCTCCGTGGGGAGGTCACCCAGTTCAACTTTCTCCTCCAGAAACAGTTTGTCATATTCCTGAGCTTTGAGATCCTTAATGACCTTCACCCAATCGTTACCAAGGGCACGTTGCTCAAGGCAACTATGTACCCATGTACCACGTCTGAGGGCTGTAGCCTTTTTCTTGGGTCTCAGTTTATCGTTGTACCGATAAGCGAAGGCCTTCTGGCAAGATTGCCATTTCTTCGCTTTAGATATTGAAATCTCCAGAAGGCCTTCCTCGCCTTCCACCACTCCTATTTTAATGCACTGTGGTGAAACTTCCTTCATTTGTACCAGCTCCTTTCATATCATATTTTTTCTACATTATTATTGTATCATAAGGCAGAAACTTTGTAAACTTTAAAATTAAATTATTTCATTTAAACTATGTCCCACTCGGGGTTGAAGTAATTCTCCCTCCAGGCAGATTTTAGTTCTTCCAGCCGTTCCGGGGCTAATGTAAGCACCTTATCCTTAGATAGGTCAACCACCCTTAATACCTCTACATAATTAGGGTCTACTCTATCGAGTGTCTGATAAGTCATAGCCACTGTAGGAGTAGCTGCCCTATATCCTGAGGCCTTAAATTGTATTACCCACAGATACCTGATGTGTCCAGGTGCCTTATTTATTTCTGTCGCATTAGCTCTGTATCTTGTTTTTTTCACACGGGTTCACCTCCTCTACCTCTATACTTAACAGCTGGGAGAGTGCAACTTTATTCTGTCTTAATGCATCTTCCATCTCACTAATCTCTGTCTCGAGTTCCTTTACTTGCCTAACATAATCAGCAATCTGGGTCATTGGTTACCTCCTTATCTAGTACCTCAGGAAACTTATCTACGATAGTTGACTTTATAGTAAGCTCCCCAATTATCTCCGACCCCTCTAGGGGGACCATGCTATGTTTTAGAGTATCTTCTACACTCTTTCGTGGGCCTTCATACACCAAGATTCTCATAACTCTTACCTTATCCTTATCCATCCTTTTACCCTCCAACTTCAGATTTAACGTCTATCCCTGTTACTTCCTTACACAGGTTGAGCAGGTCATCTATACTCATATCAGCCCCGTCATAGTCTAGAGCATCGAAGATTCTGTTAACCTTATCCATCAACTTTCTCAACCTTCTGTTGCCGAAACCAAAGTGGTCATGCAAGGCTAGAGAGAAAGCAGCTATCATACCATTGGCAGCAAAATTTAAAGCATCCTGTGTAGCCTCTTCCTTAGCTCTTTGAATGTCCCTTTGGGTCTTGTCCTGAACTATAGACTCCAACTGCTCCTTATTGAAGTTATAAGTGGGAGTCTTGTCATTCTTACGTGCCTCCCTACGTTTCTCAGCCCTTGAGTTCATCTTCTCACCTCCTACTTCGTCCACAGATAGTCTAACCACTCGATGTACTTCTCTAACTCATCCAGCGTATATAACTCAAAACTGGGGTGTCCCATCCCGAAATCCTCTTCTGAGTTCCTTATAAACTGTTCGTATGTCTCACTGGTGTTAGCCTTCGAGTCTAATTTACTTCTGACCTCTTTTAACATGTATCACACCCACCTTATCAAGAAAACCCTGCAATCGAGTAATGTACTTCTTCTCCTTACCTCTGTGTTTATCCGTCAGAGCCCGGTGGTACAAGATTTCAAATACCTTCATATTATCACCTCGGAGTAAATGGCAGTGGTTGACCTAGCTCCCAGTCCTTAGCGTCACCCCAGTGTGTCCCTATCTTACAGTCACCTGTGATAGCTACCGGAGGTTCATAGCCGAACCACTTCCTTAATCTAGTTGGGTCATCAAAGTTCTTCTTAATCTCTGTGGGCCAATACTCTAACATATCGTTGCGAATTTCATAGTACTGGGCATCGTGAACTGCCCCCACAGGACGTATGGTTTCGAAGTTGGGGTCTTTTTGTGCTATCTTTACCAATACCATGTCAATAAATGCAGCTAATACGTAGTCACTTCCGAACCCTTGCACGGGTGAATTAATTGCTTCCCTCTCAGCTGATGCTTGTTTATCCTCATCTACTGAGTATATGTCTGGAAGTCTCCTTTTACGTCCAATAGGTGATACAACATAGCCCATAGCTCTGACCAGTCTTCGCATCTTAGCATGCCATGCAGGTAAGTCAGGATACTTCTCGAAGAACCTTTTACGATACAATTTAGCCTCAGCCTCTGTGAGACGTATACCATACTTCTCCCAGGCGTATTGCCTGAATTTCCTCCAGCCCATACCGTATACAAAACCAAAGTTAACAGCTTTTGCCTTCTTTCTATCATCGTACCCAACGTCCTTAGGGTCAACACCCATTATGGTAGCAGCTGTCTCTCGATGTATGTCCCCACCTGTGGCGAAGATACGTAGCATGGTCCTCTCACAGGCTACAGCTGCCACTACTCGGAGTTCGATTTGGGATCCATCAATTTCAAAGAAGGACCATCCGGCAGGAGCTCCAGGCAAACTTCTAATGAATTTGTCTCGAGGTACCTGATGCACTCCGTCCTCGCCCGATAGACGCCCGGTGACAGTTCCGTGCAGCTTGAATGTAGGATGTATTCTACCGTTCTCATCTAATTTGGCCCTCCATGGTTCAAGATAAGTATTAAGATACTTTGTCCACTTCCTATACTCCATCAGCCCCTCAAGCACAGGATGATCTATGTCCGCTCCTAGTGATATGAGCACAGACTCTGACGTACTTGGCGCACCCTTATCAGTCCTGAGCAATACAGGAAAATTTAATCCATCTTCACCAAATAACAATGCCCCGAGTTGCTTCGTACTGTTCCAGTTGAATCCTTGTTTGAGTTGTTTCTTACTGAGATGAGTTTCACACCACCCCTCAGGTATCAGGCTATTTAACTTCTCCAGTACAGCATCTCGATTGGTGACACATTCCTCTGTGGCCTTCCCTAGCCTCTCGGGGTCAATCCACATGCCGAATTCCTCGATATACATGAAGACCGTACTACCTTTTTCAAGTAGATGTTTGTAGATACGAGCTATTCTCATATCTTTCACGAGTATGCCCCTTTCCCTAGGGTATACCTGCCGTGTGTAGTATGAGTCAAGAGCCTGATATTTCATTAACTTCTTGAGGTCCATTTTTAGATATTCGGCCACCTTCTTATTGATGTCATCCACCACAGGGTCAAACTTCTTGGGCCATACTATATCTTTGGCATAGTCTGGAGCTCCACAGTGTACTGCCGCCTGATACTTCAGGTCATGGGGGGCATTCTCATCATTGGCGTAACCTATAAGCATATTGTCTGGACCAAAATTAACAGTTACACCATACTTAGCTCTCATCCACTTGTTGTCATACTTCCAGTTATTACCCACCCACTTCATACCCACCAAGAAGGTTTTTACAAGGGCTACTATTTTATGTGATTGTCCCCTCCAGGGGCTTGCAGGGTGTTCCATAGGTATTGACCAGGTGTGTACATCATCCACACATACACCCATAGACATTACCTTAGTCTCGGGTCTCCAATAATCAAATGTTGTTGTCTCTAGGTCAAGTGCACCGTAATTCAATTCGATTTTAGAGGCCTTTTGAAGGTGCGTAATTAGCTCTCTAAGTGATTCTTTATTCATTACATAATGAATTACCGGTTCAAATTTTTGAGTTTTTTCTGACGTGTCTCCAAATGCCTTCCGTAAATCGTTCTTGAACTGATTAGTATACTTGGGAGAGCGTAATACAGCGGCAGGGTGATATGTAGGTATCACCATAGCCCCTCCTTTCTCGAGCTCACTGCCCCTGTACTTACTAATACCTGAGTGTCCTGTGACGGCATACAATGCAGAATTTCCTAGGGTTACAATTACTTCAGGCTCAACAGTGTCTATTTCATAACTCAGGTATGTATAACAAGCTTTTATCTCTTCCTTGCTAGGTGTTCTGTTCTCTGGGGGCCTACATTTACAGGTGTTAGTTATGTATACCTGACTATCATCAACGCCCATAGCTCTAAGTGTAGCACGGAGTAGTTTACCTGACTGCCCCTGAAATGGCAATCCTGTGCGGTCTTCACCCAGCCCGGGGGCCTCCCCCACTATCATGTATTTAGCGGGGACAGGTCCGGTGCCACAGAGGCAGACGTGTTCGGCATTCTCACATAGGGAGCACATAGTACAGTTTTCATTCCTCAGGCCTGATATGTCGCTCAATGCTTATTCCAGCTCCTTTCAACAACTTCTGTCTTACTGAAGGGTTGTCCCCGAAGGGGTGTAGATACACAATTCTTCCAATAGGCAACCCTCCTACATTGACCGCTGAGATTACCTTATGTACACACTTCATACAAGGGTAGTGAGTTACATACAACGTCAAGTGGTATCCTGTTATACCTATGGGGTAACCGTCCCGGTCATAGTGTATACTTTTTTGAAGGGCCTCCAGACAATTCTCTTCAGCGTGGAGAGCATTAGTGCAATGATTGTTGACTAACTTATGACCTACCTCGTCACAGTGAGGTTCTCCAGCTGGGGCCCCATTGTATCCGATGGCGACTATGTTCCTATTATTGTTGACGAGAACAGCCCCCACGGAGGCTCTATCACAGGTACCTCTTTGGGCTACAATCTGTGCTATCTGCATGAACATCTCGTCCCTACTTATCCTACTCATTGTTATCACCTGACAGTCTTAGTACCTGTCCTATTACTCTTTCAACTTTGTCCCGATAATCGCCCCACTCCTTTATGGTCACAGGTCTCTTGAAATCTCCTAAATTCAAGGTGTTAGTATAATTGCCCCTCTTGAAGGTGACCACCAGGTCCTCGGTAGAACTATCATCTGTTTTAAACTCACCACTGTGGTTTAAAAGACTGATAGCGTTCAACAACTCGGGCACATCACTACGGCTAATCCTAACCCTAGAGTTATTTACTCCTGACACATACACAGTCAAAGCATTCTTGATAGACTGTGAGGGCTGTATCACCAATGCTCTATCCTTTATATTACTGTCATTCGCTATCACCCTAATAATTGGTCTCTTTACCTCTTTGTATTTTACCTCTACCTTACTCATTTGAACTACCTCCTTAAATGATTTTATTTTATGAATTAATTATATAAAATTATTGAACTAATGTCAACCCTCAATTTCAACCTCTTCACGTAAACGGAGGAAACGAGGGTGCTCACAGTTGCCGTACTTATTTCTCTCAAAGAACTCCACCTCAATGACTCTGCCCACATACTCTGGCTTAACACTGTGGTTACCATCACTGAGTTTCTTTCTCATCTCATCTGTCATTCCTGAGCATGAGCCCGTAAACTCCTTATCTCCTTTGGTAAACGTAAAATTAAGACTTCCAAACCACCCAAGCGCCCAAGCCTTTGTATGTCTACCCAGGTCATAAATTCCCGTGTTAGTGTCCCTGTAAAATTGTTCAGGAGGTGTGGCCCCGGTAATAACAGCATCAACAGTGTCCTTCCGTTTATACTTATACCAATACCCCGCCTTTTTACACTTTTTTTCGGTGAATATGTAACCAGAGCCCAGATTTTTGAATACCATACCTTCTTCGCCATTCTCCAAAAGTTCATATAGGTATCTCTCCTTGTCTTCTGCTCCTTGCACATGTGGGACAAAGTTAGCCCAGGTCATAACGTCTTCATTCTTAAACAGGACACCTAACTTCTCCAAGAGCTTAAGCCTAAATGCTAGCGGCTTATCACCTAAGTCTAAACGGCTCACATTAATAACATCAAAGAAATATGGCTCAATCTCTCGAGGCACTTCCACAGTTGAACGATAATTCAGCTTCCCGGCTATCTCAGAGTCATCCATCCCTGGGGCCCACATTTCAGCATCTAAGACTAGTCCAGCTAGTGACTTAAAACGCTGACGGGTCAGATGTTTCAACCTGTGGGTAATGTCTATGGGTGTCTCCGGGTCATCTAACGTAGCCCCTCTGGTTGTAAACTTAAGAGAACCGTCTTGGAGGACGTGCATTACTGCACGAACCCCCTTGATTTTTCTCTGGCCTATATAGTTATCATCATGTATGATTCTCTGGAGCTGGTCCTCAGTATCAATCTTTTTACAGCCCATAGGCCAAACTTTACTCATTCGCTTACCTCCTCATAGGTTGCTTCGAATATGTCTGGCTTACATGGGTACAACTCACCCTTTATCCCCTTGATAATGTAGTCACCTACACTCACGTGGTGTGGACCTTCTAAGGTCTTAATAAATAACTCGCAGGGTGGTCCTCCATACGGGGGGATAGAGCCATAATATATTGTCCCCCTCCTGATAGCCTCAACTGCCCATTCAGGAACATAATGAACGCCGTGACTGTCCTTAAGGTCACCGTCATACTGAAAGGCCTCGATCTCAACAGGTTTTTTCACATATTTAGCCATCTTAAAATACTCCTTTCACGTCCTTTTTATACACATGCAGACTCCCAATAAAATGAGTAAAGTCTCCAGGCTCAACTCCTGCGTGATATGCCACATAGTCCATAAGTCTGGTAGCTAGGTAGGCATCGTTGTGGAGATGAGTGATGAAATCACAGGACCTCATCATGTAGGTCATGTTAAGCTTACCATTACGGAGTTGGAACAAATAGCCCAATGAACATGGGACTCTACTTCCTCCACCTAATTTGTCTGGGTCAGTGTTTGGGTCCCATATAGACACATATAGCTGCCGGCTGTCAGGGTGCCCCTGAATCTCATGTATGAACTTCCATAATTGATTACGGAGTCTCTCATTATAAGTATAGGCAAACTTACCATCATGCAGGAACTCATTCCATACCTCAATCCTTGTCTTGTAAGCTTCACCGGGGTTGACTGCCACAGGGGCTATTCTTTCCCCAAACTCAAGGTCTGCCCACGGCTGTGATACATTCAGATCACCCAAGCTATTCAAGGGATTGAAGACTGTGTACATATAGTTCTGAAGTTCCTTAGTAGCGTAGTTAGGGTCATCTCCTACATACTTATCCTGCATAGTCTGTGGATGAACTTCTAAGCCCATCTCAGCAAGGTCTCTCGTTATCTCGTTTATAGCTTGACCAAATGTAGTGAAGAATCTCATAATTATTTTACCCTCTTTCTTATGAAGTGATATATTAACTTAGTCTCTATGCTAATCAGCACAGGTCCTTTCCTTAACTCCTGAGTCTTTGGAGTTATTTGCCACGGAGTATAGCCCAACTTAATCAGGGAGTTAACCATTTCCTCCGTACAATCTTCCCTTTGAATGTACGGGGGTAGGTCCTGAGCCATGTCCTCCTGTGGTACTGTTGTGTTCTCAGCCATTATCTATAACCTCCTTTCCCAAAGCAATCATTTTCAGGGTCTGATGCAAAATCTACCTCTTGGTTGATGTCTATGTCAGGTAGAGTAAGATCCTTAGTCCATACAGGGTCCTTTCTTTCCATCTCACCCTTTAACATGAGGTAAGCTTCCATAGGTCTACGTTGAACTTTGAAGTTCTGATAGTCACCCTTAAGATATGTCTTCTCAAACCGCTTGACAGTTGCCTCTTGCCACTTAGTCAACTCCCAGTCATGAGTCCTTAATGTGGGGTTATTGAGTAACTCCAAGTTTGAACAGAGCCACTCTTCCTTGCCCGCCATAATGACAAACCAAGGCATTGAGGTAATAGACTGATAGGTGCTGACCATATGCCAATATACTTTAATATTGTTTACGGTGAAGCCAACTACCTTGCCTATCTCACGTAGTAGTACATGTACGAATATCAGGTCCACGTACCACCTCATGGTGAGCTCGGATGCCCTACTAAATACCTCACAATGCCAGCCATCTGTGGGGTTGAATCCCACTGTCATAGACATCAGACAAGACCCAGACACATTGCGACGTTTCTTAAACTGCATACCTATGTCAGGGATATAATCTTTGTGGCCCTTACCGTTTCTGTAATGAAGTAACCTAGCACACATGAGCCCCAGTTCCTTCGGGTCAAGATACAGATTAATTAGCATCTTCCACTTGCTGATGGTGTAGTTAATGTCATGCATGTTGAGTCCACAACTAGCTGTTTCAAATATGAGTTCGTCATGGAAGCTGTGGGATGTGACTGTACCCCTTACCATGTCATACCCTATATTGAAGAATAGGTAGTTATTTAATTTGAAATACCCGTCATCAAAGTTTTTACACCTCATTCTAAACATTTATGCCTCCAAAATTAATATCCAGAATTTTGTCTGAATTTATTCACTTCGTATTTACACATGTACATATTGTAGAGACCATCCCAACTGAACCCAGAGGCCTTACAGAGGTCAATAAATCGACGAAATGCCTTACTCATTATGTTACGATATTTTGCCTCATCTGTATGCACATGGCTTTGTTTCCACGGTTTGTTCTTAAGGCAGTTAGCTGCAAGTCCTAATTCCTTAATAAAGCACATAGCCTTACGGTGAATATAAAAAGGATTAACCTGCTCCTCAAACTGTGGCTGTACCTCATGGGACTCCCAGAACAGGTTGTACAAGGTGTCCTTGTTGCCATTATGTATCTCTACACCAAACTCCATAAAGTTAGACAAAACACAGGCCTCTACAAAGAAATGCATGGCATCCGCTAACTCCTCGTGAAAATGCGGGAGGTCCTCCTCATCGAGAGCTTCGAGAGCTTCGCATACCTCCTCAGTAACCCTCCAAAACTCATCCTTGATACGGGCCTGCCCAAGTTTGTCATGGATGTTGACAGGTATATCTCTGGTCTGGAGTAAACCATTGGCTTCCTCAATATCGAGATACTTCCCCGCTAAGTCGTGCTGGTGCTTAAATATTGCTATCAGTGTGTCTTCCGGCAATTGTTCTGGAGCCTTGAAGTCATTTACATTCATACATCTTACCTCCTCGATTTTAAATAAATGTTAACTACCCTGTCTGTCATCTCAGCCGCATGGGGCTCAGTAAAGTTATGATACCACACGGGGCATTCACTGAATGGCTCACTATCCATAACCTCCCTGAACTTAGCCATAACTAGAGGTATCTCATCGAGATTAGGGTACTGTTCACGTTGCTCGTATGTACTCTCAATAGTCTCTAAGTCAGTCTCACAGACTATAATAAGCGGTCTGTGGCGGTAGAACATATACTTTAGTTGCCCCAGTTTAGGTTCAGGTAGACTGATTTTACCTCTCTTCAGTGGACCATAAACGAACTCATCTACGAAGAATCTGTCTATAATACTATGGGTCCTGGTGTCTAATACTTGTTTAACCCAGCGATACCAGTCCACATAATCCACAGGTGGCAACGTGTGATACCTATCTACCTTCATTATACCAAACTTGTCTGCAATGTGATCTACCAGTGTGGACTTACCCGTGTTATCTGCTCCTGTAACTATAATCATTTTCTCACCTCCTTTCAAAATAAGATGAATAGTAAAGTAACAGCCGTAGCTGAACTTAGCATATCGTACCGAGTTACTGGTCTCTTTCTAATTAATCCTCCAACTAAGACGATGGTATGTAGCAATATTAATGCTATTCCAGCTACCTGTACTGCTCCCGGCATCTTAACTCCCCCTTCAATTAATTTATTTCATATATTTATTATATGACAAAGTTGAATTTCTGTCAACGACTTTTAATACGGTCTATCTCCCTCTCCAGAGCTTCTATATAATCGGCACATTCGATTAAGAACTTACGTTGTTCACAGGATAAGATATCCCACGCCCCATATTCACCTTCCTCATTCGGGTATTTGACCTTTTCACGAATAGTCTTAACAAAGCGATTACTCATCATCTACACCTCCCTTACCCAGCTCGTGGTAGTATTCCTCGTTGTGTTCATCAATCCACTCACTGACCCGCTTGAAATCATCGGGACCAGAGTATGATATTCCTAACACATCTTCAATGTTCCAAACGAGTTCCCACATTTTCTGTGAAGCTCGCCCTACGTTTGTCATATCAATCTCTATCTTAGGCATCTTAGCTTACCTCCTTAAAATTTGGGTCTCAACATGTCACGATACTTAGACCTATCAACCATAGCCGTTGTAAAGTCACGTTTAGTCTCCAGGTCCTTAAGTACCTGATAGTCGATAGTGCCCTTCACTACAAGTCTTAATATATAAACTGGCTTAGTCTGACCATCTCTGTGGATACGTTTCAACCATTGCCAGTAGTCATCCCATTTCCTCGTGCAGGAGTAGAGGATGCCAATATCGCCAGCGGTCAGCGTCATAGCGGTGGCGGCTGAAACCTGAAAGATTATTACCCTGCACAGAGAGTCCCTTTGAAATTGTTTCCTGGCCTCTGTTCTGGCATCCCCATCCATACCACCCTTTACGGTTACATACCTAACACCTCTTTTCTTTAATCGACTTTCAATCTGAGATATCTCCCATAGGAACCTGCATCCAACTAATATTTTGTGGTCATCAATGTATCGGGTGACAAGATCCATGAATACGTCAAGTTTTTCTGTTCCTACAGGGAAGGCCACTTGCTGCTTCTTAGGTTCACCGTTTGGTCCCTCAAAGGTATCCGTCCTCATCAAGAACCCCCCGGTGATCTGTTGAAGTTTAGTTGCCTTCACGGCTGCTATGGCTGCTGTCACAACTTCCAGGTTTTCCAACTCTGCTATCATTTCCTCAGCCATCTGCCGGTATACCTTTTTAGATTTATCTGAAAAGTACACAGGAACATCCTGCTCTATGAGCTGAGGTAATTGTTTAGCTTCTTCGTCCTTAACTCTACAAGCAATCCTGTGTATCTTTTTAGCCATATCATCTAAGTTCTTCCATGCTATTATCTTGCTTGGGAACATATAATGAGGTATTGCATAAGTATCTTTAAACCTCTTAAAATTGGTCCCGAATATACTCTCATCGAGTATCTTATACTGTCCAAATATATCTAAAGGGTTCTTAGGGATAGGAGTACCCGTCAACCCGATAACCCAACGGACTAACTTCCTTATAGCATATACACCCTTTGACCTCTTAGTGGTATGATTCTTACAATAATGCATCTCATCCACAATCAACAGGCTGGGCTTAAACTTTTTCAAAGCCTTGTGTACGCTGTCATTTCTCAGTGAATCGTAGTTAATAACTAAGGCACACAGGGAGTTCTTCACCCCTGTGGCCTCGGCTATGTGTCTCAATTTTTCTTTCCCTGCGCCAACGGCTGTCACCACGGTGTAGTTGATGCCATTGGGCATGTCATTTATCATCTCATCCTCCCATATGCCCATAGCTGATAGTGGACATATGATGAGTACTCTTTCTAATTGTTGAGTCATTCTCTTAATAGCCATGAAATCAATTGCTACCTTCGTCTTACCGAGCCCAGGGTCAAACCAGAGAGCTATGGCACCGTCCAGGTCTAGAGCTTTTCTTAATGCTGCCAATTGATATGGCCTTGGTTTACGTTTGAACCTATATTTCATATCTAATCCTTCCTCTACTATCAGTATGAGCTGCCATGTCTAATTTAATCTCTGCGGCTGATAATAACAATATGGCTATATCTAGAAATTCAGGTGCAGCGTATGAAAAGTTCTGTAAGGCCTGATGATATTCAGCCAATGCCTCCTGGTACTCTGGACTATTGTTCATTACTTCCTCGCTCCTCTCATTGCATATTCTTCAAATTCTCTCCTGAATATGCCATTAAACTTTTTAACATAAAAGTCTTGGTCCGACACGCCACATATTGGGCAGTGGTCATTCCCAGTTTTTTCTCTATGTACAAATATTCGAGGTTTAATACAGTAAGGACACCAGTAATGATTACGTGGTATCTTCTTGTCCTTCGGAGGTTTAAATGCAACCTGTCGGGATATAACATCTATCGTAACTGGTCCTGCTCGATTCCCCGTAAACTTGTCTCTCAACTCTTGTACCTTCAACTTAATAACCTCTTTATAGAAGTCTAAGTTACTCTGCCCTTCCTTTCCTCTTAACATAAACATCTTTGTTACTTCGTGAGTTCGTATCGATATTGCCCACTTAGGTTTCATACATCTGACCCCCCAGTCATTACTTTTCCTGTCTTGGCTTTCTCATAGGTAGAAAACACTCATCGTAGGCCTCACAGTGTTCACAGTCATGTTCTGATTCGTTCTTAGACATGAATGTATCTAACGTCTCTAACGAGGAGTTGACAGCCTTAGCACTACGGTAAAGACTAAGGGCATGCTCTATATTTGGATCCGACTGTACTATGTCCCCTATTGCACTCTCCAGCATATCAAATATAAATACACTGTTACCGTCACGGAAGCACCCTGTGCCATCCTTAACCTTATACAATAATATCATATTACTAACAGATTCAGATAACACTATTTTCCCCTCAGAATCCTTGATAGTAACAAGCAATTGACTACCTGATACCTTCTCTACATGTTCTATAGTTCTTTCAGCCCTCTCCCTTAATCTGTCCTTCAAACCTTTCAACTCTTCATTGTTACTCATAATCTTTTCCTCCTAATCATTTTTAACTTCATTCATTTAATTAATTTAATTATATCATTGAGTTATACCTCTTGTAAACTATTTTATAAAAATTTTATATAAAAAGTATACAAGGTCATTGACGATGTTATATAATATAAATGAATAAATTATAGAAATATGAAAGGAGGTGATGAATTGTTCGGAGATAAAGATGAGTATCTCACGCTAAACGAAGTGATGGCATTATATAACAAAACCTACACCCAGATAAGATATGCAGCGGAGACAAAAAGGTTAACCGCTATCAAAGTTGGGTGGCAATGGCTGTTCCCCAAGGATAAACTCCCCAAGGATTGGCCTGATGCTCCTAGAATCGCTAAAAACAAGGGGGTCAATAATACATGAGTGGGGTTAATACCATCTTTAAAGTGTGGGGTAATCAAAAAGGATGGGTTAGACTACCTCGTAAATTAAGAAGTACCTCGAGCCCTAAAGGACCGAAGAATCATGCAGGTACATGGGAAGAGAAGATGTTTCAATGGCCTCAAGACAGTGAAGGAATCATCAATTGGGTTAAAGATAGTGTAACTAAAAAGTATGACCTATATTGGTGTCCTTCTGTATTTCAAAAGTCTAGGTCAACCAAGAACAACATTAGACAATTGACCTGCTTATATGCTGACCTCGATGAAGTAAAGCCTGAAAAACTGCCGAAGGACTTAAGACCAAGTATGGCATGGGAGAGTTCTCCAGGAAGGTACGCAGCTATCTGGAATCTAAAAGAAGCTGTCCCCTCTGACGTTGGGGAGAAACTCAACAAAAAGCTTACATATTTCATTGGGGCAGATCCTGGAGGATGGGACCTTACACAGGTATTGAGGGTTCCTGGTTTAAGAAACTACAAATATGAGGGAGCACCCAAAGGACAATTACTGTGGTATGATGAGAGTCACTTTTCTCCTACCAAGTTTGAGTCACTGCCTGATGTGGATGATGTAGATTCATTAACTGAGCTGGACGCTGAGGAGATCCTCGAATCAGAGCCATCATTATTGCCTGAGTTAGTGAAACCTTACTTGTCTAAGCTGGGTACAAAGACTCTGGAGCTATTGTTTGCTACAGAGGATGACGTATTACTGGAGGACAGAAGTGCTAGACTCTGGGAACTTGAATGTAAGTTGCTGGAGAGTGGAGTGCCACAGGATGCCGTTGTGAAACTCGTCGCAGCGTGCAACTGGAACAAGTACAAAGGTAGAAGAGACGAGACTAGAAGGATAGTTGGTGAAGTTGAGAAAGCTGCTCAGACAATCAAGCCATCGGCCACAGAGACAGAGTACAAAGACAAGTCGTGGACTAGTTATTGTGACTTGATGGGCATGGAGCTAACTCAACCTGGCTGGATGATTGAAGGAATCTGGCAGAGAACATCTCACGGGATGATAAGTGGCGAACCTAAGACATATAAGTCTGTCATTGCCTCTGACATGATAGTAAGTGTGGCATCAGGTACAGACTTCATGGATAAGTTTCCAGTGCATCATTCTGGGCCTGTGTTAGTAATACAGGAAGAGAATGACCCGTGGTTGGTTAAGGATAGGGTAGCTAAGATTGCCAACAGTAGAGGTTTACTTGATGGTAAGGTACAGGTAGTTAACAACCATACTATCAAGGTACAGTGGCCCCCAATACTGCCTATCAGCTTTATGAACAACAAGGGATTCGATTTCACTAACGAGGAGGACCGTAGGTCATTAGAGCAGACAGTTGAACAAGTCAACCCTGTGCTGATAGTATTTGACCCGTTGTACCTTATGATGGGAGGCAAAGATGAGAACTCATCTAAAGACATCAGGCCTATGCTCAACTGGCTCCTTAAGTTGAGGTACGTGTATAAGACCTCCGTAATAGTTATACACCACTGGAACAAGAATGGTAAGTCAGACCGTGGGGGTCAGAGGATGCTGGGATCAGTATTGTTTCATGGGTGGGTTGAATCTGCTATGTACACGCAGGTCATCAATGAGGAACAACATGAGATAGCAGTAGAACGTGAATTTCGTTCTTTTAGTAAACCTGCAAAAATTGACGTTGTATTTAAATTTGGTGAACCTGGAGAATTGACGTATGAGGCCAAAATAGCTGACTTCATCGAGAACAATGATGATGCGGTTTATGACCTTATCAAAGGTAATGCTGGTGTCACAGAGGCCGAGATAAAAGAGGCGCTAGGTATCAGCAAACAGCAACTGAAGGAGAGATTGAAGAGCCTTAAGGCAAAAGGGTTAATCATTCAAGTTGGGGAATTATGGAAAACTGTGAATAAGGAGGAGAGAGGTAATGAAGAGTAAACAGGAGATTTATGAAGATTTCAAACAGGAGTTGTATAAATTATACGGGGGTTACTGCACAGAGATGAGAACCTTAGGGTTAGAGCCCCAGACTTTTGATGAGTGGAAGGAGGAAAGAGCAAATGGCGGTGAGTAGAGAAGAAGCCCTCAAACTAGTAGACGCTGAACGTAACTATCAGGATTGGAAGTGGGGTGAGGATAACCCCCATACGTTACCTGAATGGTACCTTATACTGGGTAAACAAGTAGGCCAGCTGGGAGAGGCCATCAATGCGGTATTGTACAATTACGATGATGGAGATGTAACGAAGATAAAGAAAGAACTGGTAGAGATAGCGGCGGTATGTGTAGCTATATTAGAGCAGAGGGAGGAAAGAAGAGAATGAGTAAAGTAATTGAATTAAACCCAAGACAAAAGAGGATATTGATAACACACACAGACCTTGATGGTGTAACCTGTGCGGTGTTATATGCGAAGTGCTTCCCAGGTACACAGGTGTACTTCGTGGAGTATGACCAGGTGAATGAGATCGTTATGCAGCTAGTAGCTGAAGATATGGATACCCCAATAATGATTAGCGACATGTCTGTAAATGAGGACATAGCTGAATTGCTCAATGTACGTGGCAACGTGGACCTGGTAGACCATCACCCAACGGCAAAATGGCTGAGTGTGCAATACCCTTGGGCACTATGTGACATATCATTCTCAGCGTCCCATGCAATGTATCGACTATTGTCTGAGAAGTTCAACATTCAGGATTATAAAGACTTAGCTGATATTGCTGACGATTATGACACCTGGGGACATGACACTGAACCTAAACCTGTAAGTAAAGACTTCACACGATTGCTGGGACTGTTGGGTCAAGTAAGATTCTTCCAACGATTCTTGCAGATACCCAGTGTGACGTTGAGTGACACAGAGATAGCCTTGATACAATTGGACACTGAATGGGAACAGCAATACATCAATGACTCATTAGCACAGGTCAGTGTTGCAGAGGATGCTGAAGGTAACAAATATGGCCTCCTAGCTGCTGATAGATATGTGTCAGTTGTATGCCATGAGATATTGAAAGCAATACCTGAACTGGAGTACGTTCTATCATTAGACTTTAGGAAGGACAAGGCATCAGTCAGAAGTAGAGGAAAGGTCGATGTAGGTGCTATGGCTAAGTCACTTGGTGGAGGAGGACATAAAAAGGCTGCAGGGTTCCCATTACAACAAACAACCCCGCATATCTTCTTCTCCTGTGGAGGCAAATGTGAATACACTGACAGGCTCAGGAATCAAATGAGAAGAATGAAGGCTGACGTAGAAGCTGGTTTGTATAACCCAAAAGCTGATGATATTAACATCCCAAAGTCCACACGTAAACAACGGCAGCAATTAGCTAAAGAAGTGCTGAAGAAGGAGGATTAGACCGTGGATGAATTGATAAACACTGAGGTAGACGATACTGAACACAGAGATTATTGTGCTGACTGTGATACCCCTGGAGAATGTATGGGATGTATTCATTGGCCCGAGTAAAGGAGGAATAAGCTATGCCTATTATGCCAAACGAGAGAGGATGGTATACTACACCTACTCACACCAGATTCGTAAGCGGTAAGAAAGACTATTACAAATCAATCGTCATGGCTATCCTACAAAACGGTGGCGTAATAAACCATAGAAAGTTATATTACTTAATCAACCCACACAGTGTGTTAGTGGGTGAACGGAAACACAACATACCTACTAGTCATTACGCTAAGTATATCAGCATGGGCCTTATCGTTAAGGTAGGGCCCGGCAGGTATGCAGTCAATCCTGTGCTATTAGCATCGGGATGCCATATAGTCAATGATGCCAAATATGATATACTCAGTGACACCAACAAGATAAGGTACTATAAGTACATTCAAGGGGGTATGAGTCATGATGAGGCAATGGCTAAACTCAGAGAACATATAGAAAAAAGAGAGGCAAGAAAGCTAAGGGCGAAGCGTAGAAAGCTGGCATTAAAGCCCGTCACGATGACAAAAGAAGAGTGGAGAGAGGTATTCGATGAGGCCGATGCTGAGGGGTTAACATTACCCCGAGCATTGTTCCCAACGTTATGAAGGAGGAGATAATATGTCAAATGTAGTATTAGTACCCATAGGTGACCCGTATGAACTGAAGAGAGGTGCCAAATGTCAATGTGTAGAACTCAACTTCGAACTAGGTAGAGTCATCACTATAAAGAGTGTACGCATGGGGAGAGTGTACTTCACAGAGGACAAGGCGGTCAGTGTACCTGGCCCAAGAATAGCTGATAGAGTAGATGACCGCCTGTCTGAAGATAACTGGATGACGGTGGAAGAGTTACAGTCACAGTATGCACGGAGAACAAGACCAGTGAGGTTGAAGACATGAGCAGAATAATACCATTCAACCCAACAAGAGTCGAACAGTGGCATTGTATCAGAGTGGGCACGAGGCAAGTCTCAAAACGAGGCTACCTCAATGTCGCCGTTATGGTTACTCACAAGCTAATGCTTGCTAACAAACGGCTTGTCTCAATAGAACGTGAAGACCCCCACCTCCAGATGCCAGACAGGAAGGTAATGAAGAACGGCAAACAGTCTGTGGAAGGGCCATATGCTGTGATGAGAGACAAACGTATCAACGTAGAACTCACAGATGAGAATGAAGTTAAGCTGAATGACATAAAGAACAAATTCTCCACGTTCCTCAACACAGACGCTAAAGCACTAAGCTTTTGCATTCGTACCCTCGCCAAATACATCAAAGAATATGACCCAGATGTCTTGTCGCAGTGGGATGAAATGAAGCCACAGAAGCCACGTGCCAGCAATAAAGATAATGTGTCAGTAACGCTCCGTATCTCATCAGATGTATACCTGAAGTATAAGCTGCAGTCACAGAGTCTTAACAAAACCACAAATCTGCTTATGGCACAGGTGTTAGAGAGTTGGCTCGATGAGAAACAAGAATAGACGTAAAACACTGTACACACTGTACAATTTGGTGCTGGTAAAAAGTCAATTTTGTCATATAACGCTGTACAATTCATCAATGTGTACAGTGATGTACAGTGAACCGTATAGACGTTGATATGACAGTGTTACAATATGAATTGTACAGTTGTGTACAGAATGAAAAACTGTATCAATCATACATACACATACACATATATATAATATGTGTATGTATATGTGTGATACCGGTTGAGGAATGAGAAAGGAGAAATAAAATGGAACTAATAGGATTAGTAATTTATCTTATCTCATTAGCATTTCGTGCTATAGTAATAATATTAGCTTTGTGTGATTCAGAAGAATAAGGGGGTGCGATGATGAGTGATGAGCTAAAGGTTGTAGTGAATGGTAGAAGACTGAAGTTCAAAGGAGTGAGTAGCTTAGCTGAGCTGAGAGCGAAGCTCGAAGAGAAGATTGGGGAGGATAAGCTCGAAAAGGAGCTTAACTCAGTAGAATCTGAGCTTAGTAGGAGTTATGAGAATGATGTGCAGGGAGGAATGAGTAGTAGAGCCATCCGTGAAGTGTACCTGGAGGAGGTGTGGGGTAGATACACAGCTGGAAGCGGGGGGAATGAGCCAGCTGGTAAGCGTAAGACTATGCGAGAGTGTCGAGGTAAGCGTGGAGCTGAATGTGAGGGCAACTGGGATGCTAACTTATAATTTTGACAATATGAATACACAGAGTATACATAAAGAAGGCATCCAAAAATGAAACTGGATGCCTTCATAGACGTATGAAATATGATATTTTATTGAACGTTAATCATCATCAGATGAGAGTGGTATTGTGGTCGAAGACTTGCGTGTTTCGCTTGTCTCAGCCAATTCGTTAATCTTTTCTTCAAGTATCTCATCAGCTTCCTCTAGGTCAGATGTTAAGTCAATTAAAACTCCGAGTAGTGAACGTGGTTTGTATAGCTTCTTATCGTCTTCCCGTGCCTTCAATGATTCTATAGCCGATTCGAGTATACTGATTTGCTCACTTTGTACTAGATTGGCAGACTCCATGTCATCAATCAATTTGCCCAACCTGTGTTCAAACTGTTGTCTTATGTCCATTATCTATCCTCCTTCAGGCTTTTGAGTATATTCTCAATGAAGTTAATCTGAGCATCTGTGAGAGACATGAAGTCCATACCTTCGTTTGTCATGCCTTCACGTATAAGTACGATATCTCCCACGATGGGAGCATAATGCCCATAGAATAGTGAGCCGAGCAAGTTAACTGGCTTATTCTTAATGAGTCCCTCTTCATCAACCACCATGACGAGTCCCTCTGGCAAATCTCTGGGTCTGACGATTTCAATCCAACCGTCAACGTCTTCACCAATCGTTTTGTAGAATGGCTCATCGTACATCTTTATCTCCGTAGTCAAATCTACCTTTACTACCATACCCTTAAGTTTTCGTGCCATTATTCATCATCCTCCTTCATGTTTGAACCTGAATCCATTATAATTGTAGCCACTTCGTCTGCTAAGTCATCGGGTATGCTGATACCTTTACCTGGCTTTAACTCATCATTCTTGTCTTTGTAATAAGTACGGACATCAACGTAACTCTTACCTTTAAGAGAGGTGAGACGAATTTGAATCTCGTCTCCCTTTTGGTTCTTGCCCACTGTGCCAACAAGTTTTTCCGTATCCCATTTGAATTCAGCCATTTATTCACCCCTTCTTTCTTTAAGACGTTTACGGAACTCCAGTTTTATATCAGCCGGAGCGTTGATTAATGCCAATGTTATCTCTGTGATTATCTTCATGGCGTATAACTCATCATTCATATATTGGCCCAATGTCCACTCATCTCCAAAAATGACATGTAATACCACATACTTGTTAATCGTGAACTCATCTGTGTTTGGTGTGTATTGTGCCCAAATATAATCTGGTGCCTCCTCTGTGCAGCGTATGATTTCATTGCCACCTTCAGCTACAAGTTTGAGTATGGGACTGTCACTCTCCATATCAACTTTGATTATTTTATCTCTGAAATTTTGCCACATTACATAACCCATTTCTGTGAATACCCAATTGTCACCCTCTTGTTTAGACCATTGCATGTGCCTTACCTCCTTTTAATTGTATAGATATGATATTTAACTCAGCTATGTGAGCTCTTTCTCTTTCTGCCATGAATTTGTCCGGATCTTGCCATGGTGTGTTTGCATCACGAAGATAAGTTCCACGACCATGCTTACATGTCAATCTCATAATCATGTTACCACCTCTACCTTTTGTCCATACGGATGAATAACATCCACAATCTGGGCATTTCATGTCACCCTGGTATTGCCAGACTGCTTGTTTCTTATTAGACATAATAATTACCTCCATTTGTAAAATTTTGAATAGTTTGCCGACATGGGCAACCGAATCGAGAACAGAGTTCAGAATATTTCATGTAAAATGTTGAGAAAACTACGGCTTTTAGCGCTCCCGCCGTCATTGTTTCACGTGAAACATTCTGACTATTCTCTCATCTCATTACGGATGTTGAACTAATGGCTTTCCATAATTGAATTCGTGTATCTGGCCAAAGACTTGAATGTACACGTAGTTCCCATCAGCATCAACCTTGAAGTTGTAGAATGTATATGTTGCCACAGCTGCTGTGAGAACAAAACCTATTGCTACACCAATGAGCAATCTCTTCATACTCTCACCTCCTCTTGCTCTGCATTTCACATCCGGAGCTTGCTTATCCGGCAACGGTTGCATTAAGAGAAGAGGCAAATTTATTTTGCCTCCACCTTCTTTTCTTCTTTAACCACGGGATTGTAACGTTCAGCGAAATATGTCACGATTGACTTCAGCACGGGATCATTTTTATCCCACTTCCAATCAGCTTGAGCATCGTGGTTGTCGCCGAATGATTTTCTCAAATGTCTCCGTACAGTTTTGCCACTATCGTTGAGTTGAAACAATTCACTCAATACCTTTGGCGTAACGGTGTCCGGCAATTTGGCAATGATGATTTTAACTTTTGCTGAATCTGTTGCTGCTTTCACTTCGCTTTTCTCATCTGGTTTGTTCTCCGATACATTAGCTCCGTCGATTACTTCATCAATCAACTTGTCAACATCAACCTTCTCATTCTTCTTGCTGTTCTTCTTATCAATTGCTGCTGCCATTTCTGTGGCCCCCTTCACCAATTCTTTTATTTTTTCCATGATGTCTACCTCCGATGTAATTTATTGACCCAAATTGGGTTGGAGCGGAATTGACGTTCCGCTGGACGTTTATTGCTTTTCATACTTTTCTATGAACGATTGCAGCAAATCAATGACATATACGAATGTGTCTGGCACTCGACTTTTCTCATTACGATTGTGCTCATGATTCTCAATGATGGGATCCGCCCATTGATAAAATAAACCCATGTCGAACATTTGTCTTCTGGTTAATCCCAATTCGTCTTGACGTTCAAATTCTAAAATGTCATCAAGATAAGCGTATGCTTCAATGATTGTCTGGTTGCTTACGATATGTTTGTAATGTGGGCACTGCTCAATACACATCTTCATGCCGTACTCTTCACATTCATCACAATTGCCGTCAGCTCGAGAGTGAAACTCATTATTCATAACTGTACCTCCATATCCAATTTGTTTATTGATTACATTATTATGATATCAGACATGGATGTGGATGTCAATAGTTTTATTAAATATTTTTGTTTAACTTTTATATTGATAATGAAAGGAGTAGACTATTATGTATAGTAAAGAAGAAGAGATCCCCTTCATTTTATTTATTCATTATTATGTATAGTATGTGGTTGAGTTGCAACTGCATGTCATTGGTCAATGACTCGACCCCGGGTCAAGCCCAACCACGGGCCGGGCTCATAGGTGAGGAGTACAGACTTCAGATGCACACTCACGCCGCCTCTATTCCTGTGGAAGAGGCACCCCGTCAGCCCAGAGAAGCTACCCGTGGGTAATAATTTGACCTTATAAAAATTTTTTAAAAAAGTTATTGACAGTCGTTGCGGCGAGGTGGTATAATATAAGTGTACCAAATAGTAGTTTTTTCGGTGAGAGATACAGCCCGTAACGATATGCTCCTTGCTATGGGAGGCTCGGTGAAGGTAATAAGCTGAACAACTTCATCTCTCGACCAAAACACTCATATTTACATTCTGTTGAGAGGGGACATCCGCTACCCTCTTATTTTTATAGAAAGGAGGCAGAGATATATGCAGAGAGAGGTAGAAAAAGTTCTAATGACTCGAGTTCTCAGTGAGTTTGCTAAAGTTGGAGTTATAGGTGTAGCCTGTGATAACGTTAAGGTAAGACGTGCCGCACACAACAGATGGTTGCAGAAATACCCCAAATACAAGGAACTGTACGAAGAACTCAAAGAAAGATTCGTAGATGGTCTCGAGTCTGTGGCTATACAGAGGGCTAAAGAAAAATCTGACTCTTTACTAATGTTTCTGCTTAAAGCTGAAAGAAGAGAGAAGTATGGTGACAGAACTGAGATAAACGGTAACCTACCGTCCTCCCAGATCACCCTCCTGTTCTCAGAAGGTATGCTCAACGATGAGGAGAAGAAACTCCTCGAGGATGCACAGCAGCAAGCACGGGAGAAGTTAGGAGGTAAGTCTAATGGCTAAAATAATTAACTTCCCCAAGAACGAGTCAGACCAGACAGCTGATGAGTTCCTACAAGAGAGTGTTCAGCTAACACTGGACGCTGACCCTGTGGGAATAACTATCGCCGTGAAGTGTAAGGATGGCACGGTCATGACTGGGTACTGGCACGTAGACTTTGGTCAAAAGGCTGAGATAATCGGTCATCTTCAGGCGGACATGATAGACCAGATGATTCTCAATAATCTTGAAAGGTATGGGGGGTAGGAAACATGAGTAGGAGACGTAGACTAAGTCCACCTCGTAAACTTGCTACATACGATCCACATCCTCACCAGAAGGCTTTTCATCAAGATACTCACAAGTATCGTGCTATAGTCTCTGGTGTTGGTGCTGGTAAAACTCGTATGGGTGTTGAGGAGATAATTAAGTGGACTCAGCTCTATCCTGGCTCACTCGGAGTTATCGGACGTCTAACTGCTAAGTCTCTACGTGAGACTACACAGAGACGTTTCTTCGAGGTATGTGACCCATCACTAATTGAGGAGTACAACAAGTCAGAGGAACACATGTGGATAAGAACCAATGCTGTGGATGAGGAAGGTAATCCTGTGTACTCTGAGATATTGTTCTACCATCTTGATGACCCTGGACCTCTCGGGTCACTTGATATATCCTACTTCTGGATAGATGAAGCTCACGAGCCGGACGGTGCGGAGGTGCCTGAGGCTACCTTTCAGATGCTGACGGCTCGTCTTCGTCATCCTGTGGGACCCTGGAGAGGTTTTGTAACATCGAACTCGGGCGGTAAAGACTGGGTGTGGGATAGGTTCTTCAACCCGAAGAAAAGAGCTACCTACACTGAGTACATAGGATGGAACGTCCCAACCCGTGCTAACGCTAAGTACTTGCCTCCGGGATATGAGGATGAGCTCCGTAAGAACAACCCGCCAACTTGGGTTTCGAGATTTCTTGATGGTAGCTTTGATGCTTTTGAGGGTCAAGTTTATACTGACTTTGATGAAGCTATACACGTCTACAAGGACGAGGATGTAGACCTTGCACCACAGTGGGATTATGGTGCTGGCTTCGACTTTGGTGTCACTGCTCCTACAGCCTGTGTATATGGTTGTGTAGACCATGACGGTGATATCTGGATGTATGCTGAGGACTATGAGGCAGACGCTGACATTGAGGAGTTTGCTCATAAGATAAAGAATCGTGGCTTTACAGACGTTAATGCTGACCCTGCAACTGGCAGTAAAGGGCCGAATAAAAAGTCCCCTCGACAGCTCTACCAAGAGTTTGGTGTGAATCTGCTTCCTGCTTCCAATGATGAAGACTACTTTATGAAGTTATTCATAAATCTTCTTAAGAAGAGGAAGAAGGACGGGACTGCAGTTATACATATATCTAGCAAATGTGTATATCTTATAGACCAGATTAAGAAGGAGGCATGGGACCCCTTAACATTGAAGGGAACCACCCATGATAAACTTAAGAAGCAGCCTAACCATGCTAGAGACGCCTTTAAGTACTTCCTAAATACTTACGGCATGCATCCCGGCTTACTCAATCCTGTGCTACCTGGTAGGGGTAAGGGGTCATTGAGTGTTGGGGGAGAGTGGGAACATCCCAGTTATGAGGAAGATGAAGACTTTGACCGTGACGATTATGTTCATATGGATATAAAAAGGAGGATTGCCCAGTGACCACATTAGAGGTTATACTTCTCTCAGCTCTATGTTTATGTGTAGGTTATGTCATCGGCATTACTATAGCATTGATGACAGCCACTAAGGACGTCCCAGAGAAACCTAAGAAGAAGGCTCACATCCCTCGGTATAATGCCGGGAATCTACTTGAGCCAATAAGTCCCGCTGACCAGAGGCTAGAGAAGATGTTAGAGACCAAACCTAAGAAACATTACTTCAGTAAAGGAGGGAATCATTAATGTCTAAGGACAAGGTAGACAAGAGAGAGGACTTAGAGTATATCAATACCGAGTCTGAGAAGGAATTATTGGAGAAGATCACAGACCGGTATAGAGCTTCGTATATAAAAAAGGAGTCTCTCGGCATGAATACCCTGTGGGGAAAGTGCGAGGACTACTGGTCTGGAGACGTTAATACTCCGGAGGATGAGGATGACCCTGGCTCTGAGACTAACATTGTACAGTCTATTATTGAGTCCCAGGTAGCTGACTTGGTAGATGGTCAGATGGAGGTACTATTGAAGGGTGTTGGGCCATCTGATGCACCATTTGCTACAGACGTAAGTCAACTAGTTAAATGGGTGTGGCAGAAGAACAAGATGATACCTAAGTTTGATGAGGGTGAGAGAGATAGACTCAATCTTGGCTCTGTGGGCTGGAAGGTTTACTATGACTTTGACGCCCTCAAGGGTAGGGGTCTACCTATTATGCAGCCATGTAGCCCAGATACATTGTTCCCCGACCCTAAGATTAATGACCCACGTAAGATAAATGACGGTGACTTCTTCATACAGGCTCAACCATATCCTTGCTCATGGTTTAGGAGGAGGTTTGGTAAAAGGGGCAAATTTGTAAAACCCGAGGGGAGATTCGGTCTTCAGTCATATCATCCCACCATATTCGGTGAGGAGGATGACTCGACGGCTAATGAGGTCATCAATGACCAAGCTGTCTTGTTTGAGTATTGGGAGAAAGACGATGATGGTAACTTGCGGAGAGTCTACTGCACCCGTGACATCATCCTTGAGGACTCAGACTGGGATCACTACGACGAAGAGAAGGGTGAACGGAAGAGCTTCTACGAACATGGTAAATACCCCTTCGTAATCCTTGTGTGCTACAAGAAGAAAGGTAGGTTATGGGGCAAGAGTGATACTGAGCAACTCATTCCTATACAGGACGTTATCAATGAGCTGGATGACCAGATTAGAATGAATGCTCGTCTGATGGGTAACATCCAGATAGTTGTAGGAACCGCCGCAGGTATAAATATTAAGAAATGGACCAATAAGCCAGGGCTTAAGATACCTGCTAAGGACCACACGGCATGGGAAACTGTGAATCCTCCAACCATTCCTGGGTACATATACACTAGAAGGCAAGAGGGTTTCAATGAATCGGAGGTAGTATCTGGACGTTCTGATGTAGTTGAAGGACGTAGGTCTGGTAGTCTCCGTGCTGCTTCTGCTATATTAGCTTTACAGGAAGCCGGTAGTAGAAGAGCTAACCATAAGAAACTCATGTTGCAAGAGGGATTTATTGAAGTTATAGAACTATTGTTAGATTATATTAAGGAATTTATGGATGAGGAACAAGCTTTTGATGTCACCGAGAACGATAAGACAGATTACCTGTGGTATAGGGGTAGTTCTCTCAAGGAGATACCTTATCTTACACTTAATGAGAATTGGAACCCCGAGGATGAGACTCTCAATACCTCACGGTACAGACCCCTTAAGGATGAGAACGGTGAGATGATTACTAAAGAGGCTGAGTTTGACATTGAGATATCTCTCGGTGCAGGTATGCCTAATAACAAGTCCTTCCTATATCAGGCGGTAATCGAACTTAACCGTGAAGGACTTATTACCCGAGAAGAAGGTAGGGCAACCTTGAAGAAGGTATTGAATTGGCCTATAATTGACCCATTCAACCCTCAAGGACAATTTGTAAGTAGGAACATGTCTGATGAGCAATTAGCCATGGCAAATGGTACACCATTCCCGTCCTCAGTTCCTCAGGACAACGCCGGGGCACCGCAGACAGAACAACCTGTACCAACAGGACAGCCAGTCCAACAGGCACCTGTGGAAGGTGACATTGCTGCCCAAGGTATGCCACAAGGTATGGATGCTATGCTGATGGAGGCCTTGTCCGCCATACCTGAAAATATGATTCCTGAAGTACTTGCCAAACTGGGGGTGGTAGTAGCATGATAATACTTAATAATTCAGGTACCAGCAAGAGTACTTACATAGCCCATGGCCTATCTCACTCTATGCATAATGGGAGACGTCATAAGGCAGCTAGTCTGCCCGTATGTCCCAAATGTGAGAGGGTTGGCTTCAGGGATAAGGGATGGCAACTTAACAAGACTATGAGTTGTCCACACTGTGGGTACCACGGTAAGGCTACTCATGTCTTATCTGCTTATGTTGAAGACCGTTTATACAAATAGCGGTTTACATAATTCGTTGGCTGCTCGTAAGGCCCGAGACACGGCATCGTTAAAGCTGAATACTATCGGGTGAAGACCTAGTAAAATACTTAAGGAGGATGTTATGGGAAAGACAGTAAGTTATCAGGACGCTATTGAAGGAAACATGGGACTGGGTGTTACAGACGATAATGAGGACATCTCAGGCCTGGGTGAGGATCTTGGTTCTGGTTCAAGGGTAAGATCTACTTCTAAACCGTCTGTGGAAGATGAGGGCGACGAGGACCTTGAAGACACTGATGAGGACTTAGACGATGAGTTTGTTGAGGAGTCAGATGATGATGCTGGTGAAGACGATGTGGTCACCAAACCCGCAAGTAAGGAACCATCGTACCGTAAAGAACAGGTTCAAAAGATAGTTCAGACCCGTGTTGGCACGTATGCTAAGAGAGTACAGAAACTTCAACCGTACAAAGAAGCGGTAGATAAAATTTGTGAAGTTACAGGTCTTAACTTCGATTCCCTTATAGGTAGACTTACTAACATGACTGACGAGGAACAGGCTAAGATTCTCGGTGTTCCTGTGGCACAGATAGCCCAGGCTAGGCAAACTCGAGTAACCATAGCTAAGGAACAGGGTAAAAATCAGTCTCTTCAGAGACAATTGGAGGAGACACAGCTTAAATCTGACCCCAAGTTTCACGATTATGACTTATTTAAGGAAGAAATTGATGAGTTGCTGGATGAGAACCCGAAACTCAGCATTAAACAGGCTTATCTTCTGGCTAAGGGGGATGTAGCACTCGACGTAGCTGCACGGGACGGGGAACAGAGAGCTATTGCTCGTAGGGTCAAGACGGCACAGACTAAAAAGGTAGTGAATACAGGAAACTCTAACGCAGTTTCTAATGGGCCTAAACTAAGCCCTCAGGTAGTTCAGGCCGCTAAGAGAATTGGCATGGACCCTGTGGAGTATGCTAAGTATCAGGGAATAGACAATATTGATGCTTATAGGGCCTCCAAGAAGAAAAAATAACTTAAAAGGAGTGAATTAAATGTCTAAAAAGGTTGCTTATTTGAAGTCTTTAGATGCAACCCAGCCAAATGAAGTACGTGTTAAGATAGCTGCTAGCCAGACTATCTTAGCCGGAGACCTCATCTCAATAACTTCCGGGAAGGGAGTTAAGGCTGGTGCGGCTGCAACGGGCATTCTGGGTATAGCTACTCAGGATATTACTACAGGAACTACTGTGACCGATGCTGATGCTATTCTTGTCATCGCCATCAATGAGAGGTCTGTAGTTCGTATGAGCTATGTGGGGACCACCAAGACCTCACTAGTTGATACAGATATGTATCTCACAGCCTTCGACATAGATGCTAACCAGAACATCAATCTTGATGATACTACAGGTGGCGCTATGTTAGTAGTTGGCTATAACAATACCAATAAAACGGCAGATGTCGTAATCAAGAGATCTGCTTTATGGAATTCTTAAGGAGGTGAAATATAATGCTTACTTCTGGTAATTTTCAACAGCTGCTCGAACCTAAATTCAGAAAGATCTTTTTCGATACTTACGATGAGATTCCTGAGCAGTACTCTGATATCTTCAACGTTAATAAGTCTAAGAAAGCTAAGGAGTATGACTACCATGTATCTGGTACTGGTGAATGGGAGGAGAAGGCTCCTGGTGGTCCTATTGGTGAGGAAGACATCGAACATGGTCTCGAAGTATCCTACGTACATAAGGCATATGCTAAAACTATCTCCATTGAGAGAGAGTTAGCAGATGATGAACTGTATGGTGTTATGGATAAATTGCCTAAGAAACTCGCACGTGGCGGTAGAGCTACAGTTGAGAAGACAGCTGCTGCCATACTCAACAATGCCTTCACCGTGGACGGCTACGATGATGAACCACTATTCTCCGATGCTCACCCATTGCTTAAAGGTGGAACCGCCGATAACCTGATGGCCCCTGGAGCTCTCTCAGATGCTAACCTTAAGTTAGGTCTTACCCAGATGAGAACTAACATGGTTACTGAGGAAGGGCTTAAGATGCAGGCTAAGGCTAAGAAACTCGTAATACCACCTGACCTTGAATTCACTGCACTCACCATTCTACACTCTGCAGGACAGTCGGGAACTCCCAACAATGATGTTAATACTCTGAAGGGTAAGTTGACCCCTGTGGTACTTGACTACCTCACAGATACTAACGCATGGTTCCTGGAAGATCCCGTACTGAATGAGCTCAACTTCTTCTGGAGGGTAAAGCCCGAGTTTAAGGGTACTGAGAACTTCGATAACATGGTAGCTAAATATCGTGGATATCTGAGATTCTCCTGTGGTTACTCCGACTGGAGAGGTTGGATCGGAAACGCTGGACAATAAGCTAAATTTAGATGACGAGGGGCCCTTAGGGCTCCTTGTTTTCTAGTATATGGAGGTGGAATGAGTTGAGAGGACGAGAATTATATACAAGGATGAGTAATGTGGGGATTGAACCCTCAGAGGAACAAGTAATTAACTGGATAGATGCCTGGCAAAAAGACCTAGCTCCAGACGGTGGATTGATAGTCAGGACTACATTCACCAACCCCGTGGCTGATGTTGAGAACGTGCTTCCACCTGATTTTATCTCCGTAGTAGAGTTCAGGTATCAAGGCAAGGAATACAGGAAGTCAGACCAGGTGAGGATAGATACTGAAGGTTACATAACCTTCCCTGAGACTCTACCTGGAGACATTATTCTAAGGTACAGACAACTACCTGCGGACTATATTAACCTAGACTTAGATCTGTCAGTACACCCCCTATTGCAGCCCCTGGGATTCTATTACCTATTGTCTCTGTACTATGACAAGGAAGGTGAGGGAGATGAAGAAAGTTCTATGGCATCCCGCTGGATGAATTTCTATGAGGCGAAGAAGGAGAGAACCCTAGATAAAATCAGGAATCCCTCTGGCTCCGAACCTGTGAAAACCTCAGATGCCCTACCTAAGAGGGGTAGACATAGTAGCTATGTGGAGGATGATGATTATGTCTAAAAGATTGACCGCCTATATCAACTTTAACCGTGGCCGGAATGGCACGGCTTCAGCTGATTCCCTGTTAGCCTCTGAGATGAGAGAAGCCCAGAATGTTGATTTAATGGTAAGGGGTGGATATTCACAACGAAAAGGTTGCATAAAGGCACTTGTTACTCCTCTGGGGACAACAGGTATCTCCCGATTGATAAAATATCCGGGTATGAATTTAGCTATTATAGATAAAAAATTGGTCAAATGGGATGGTACCGTATTACTTAGTACACTGTCTTCAAATGATGTAGGAGTTGAATACTTTACTAACCAGAAATTGTACATCGTGGACGGTACCAAATACTATGTATATGATGGTACTACCATTGCTGAAGTAACTCCCGCAACCAGCGCTGACCTAACTAACGTGAAGAACTGTAAGTTACTGATTCAACGTGGACAGAGAATGTTCGCTATGGGGGATAACACTAACAACATATATTTCTCTGCAACAGGAGAACCTAATAACTTTACGGCCTCCCAGGCCATAAGGGCTCTATCGACTGACCTGTACAATCCTGTGGCTGCAGCTCTCTATGGTGATGCTCTTATTATCTTCAAGAGAAATAGTGTATATGCTTGGACTGGCTGGGATCCGACTACGGATGTGGAGTTTCATCCTCTTAGGGTACATGATGGTACCCAATCCCCCCGTAGTGTATGTGCTGCAGAGGATTACTTGTTATATCTGGGTGATGACGCTATTGTAGCCCTAGTGTCTACTGAAAAGGATGTCATAAGTACCATGAAGGTATCTACTGGTGTAACTGACATCATAGAGACGTTAACCAATCGGGATAAAGCTGTGGGTGTATACTATAGGGGTTGTTATTATCTGGCCTGTTGTGATGACGGTTCAGGTATAAACAACCTTGTACTTAAGGGCTATGTGACTATGGCATTTCAAGGAGATGAGACGATCTCATTGAGGTCCTTTCCTTGGACGCTGTATAGGGGATGGTCTGTGGCCGATTGGTTCAAGGACGATAATGATGATCTCTACTTCGCTTCGGCAAGTACTGGTATGATTTACAAAGCGTTTCAAGGAGACAACGATGATGGCATCCCCATTGTTATGCAAGCCAAACATAGACTCAATCTTGATGATTCATTCCGTATCAAGAAGTTGAAATCTATCCTACTACTGGCAAGACAGTATGAGGGGGAAAGTTGTTACGTCGAGGTAGATATCTCCCTCGGTTACTACAAGGTGTCTAAAGGTGTCCGGATTGATGAGAGTGGGTTTTGGGATATTAGTGATTGGGATGACAATCTCTTCGATTTTGAGGATATTGTAAAGAAACAGATTGACCTAAACGGTCATAAGTGTGACCGATTGGAAATTACTATTCGCCACGATGTTATAGACGAACCCGTCACCATATATGGCTATGGTGCAGTATTTAAACCTAAGAAACCGAAGGGAGTGAAAACTAATGTCACAAATATCTAGAAAATTTGACTTTCAGCCGGGGACTAAAATTAAAAGTGCTGATGTAGACGATGAGTTTAATCAACTTATAGCCGGTCATAATGACCATGACACTTCTATAGGTACCTTAAACTCCCAGATGACATCAGCTAATACTCAGATAACGGCGAGTAACACTAAGGCTGATAATGCTGTAAGTACCGCTAATGCCGCCAATATTGCAGCAACAGATGCACAGACTAAAGCTAACAGTGCTGTTACCACCTCCAACAGTGCACTTAGTATAGCCCAGGCGGCTATGACTGAGGCGGATCAAGCTGCTACTACGGCTACAACAGTACAAACCAATTATGAGGCCCTTAGGCCTCAGATGGAGGACGCTGTAGCCTCTGTGGAAGGTAAAGCAGATAAGGCCTATGTTGATAGTGTAGCTAGTAGCTTTCAGATGGGTACCGTATTAGATAACTCTTTGACTGAGGCTAAGATGGCAGCTGACATGAAGAAACAAGCCGGAGGTGTAGCTAAGTTTGATGATCTTACCGCCTTACAAAATGAAATGACCACTGTGAAGACTAAGATAGTACCTCATCTGGGTACAACCACGAATGTAGGTAATGCCTATACGGTTACCACGAGTGAGACAATTGAATCAAATGATAAATTCTCAGTGACTTTTAATGTGGCAGCAACGGGAGCAGCTACCTTAAATACAATCTCCCTAGTTAAACCAGGAGGTTTATCACACCTACCTAAGGCGGGAACCTATACCTATTTCTACAATGGCTCAAATTTTCAGTTGTTGG
Organism: Ignavibacteria bacterium; assembly: GCA_025612375.1. NCBI lineage: Bacteria > Pseudomonadati > Ignavibacteriota > Ignavibacteria > Ignavibacteria bacterium. The sequence goes on along the minus strand of JAAXKN010000036.1, from coordinate 13,241 downwards.
GTGAGGAGGGGGTGATTTCAAAATTACCCAACTTGGTAAAGAACGGCAACTTCGAGAACGGGCTAAGTCCTTGGTATACCCCAAGCCCCGATGCTATACTAGGCATCGATACAACCTATAAAAAGTACGGCCTGAACGGTGCTGACCTGTATGTGCCTGCAGCCTTGAATGAGGGTTTCCTGATGCAAGATAATATTAAATATACCCAAGGGCATAAGTATTATGTATGCTATTGGGCATTGTCAAGTGTTGCTGGAAAACCTTCAGCAGTATACTTCCCGGCGACAGGAACATATCCAGTATCACCCCCAATAGAGTGTACAAACCCCTATACGTGGTACTTCAATAGCTTTATAAGTCAGGATAGTTCCATAGCCTCAGGTAATTACTCGATTAGGATAGACAATGATAACAATAATGTGGGGATGTCAATGGTATTCGACGGGGTAATGATAATAGACTTGACCGAATCCTGTGGCGCGGGTAAAGAGCCTAGCAAGGCAGACATGGATTACGCTATAAGTCTATTCGGAGGGTGGTGGGATAGTGACCTGGAGGCATTGACCGTTGACGGCACAATAACCGCTGCAGATATTACACTCAATAAAGTTGGATATAGTAATGGCCAGAGATTTGTTGGCACAAATACAAATGTGGGTTGGGCCTTCAGGACAGGTACTACCTCAGGGTCCCCGGGGGGTACCACTGTGGTAGACTTAGGTTTTGAGCCGTCCTTCGTATACATGCAGGTTCAAGAGGCCACATATAACGGCCTTAAGGAGATGTTTCTGTATGATGCTGCTAGTAGACTATTTCATATAGGGTATAATACAGGTATCAACTCTACCTACACGAAGGGTGGGCCAGCGGGTTCAACTTATCTTATGAACCATTGGGATATCCCCGCTGTTCAAGTTACACCAACTGCGAGCGGTTTCACGGTGATAAGTCAGTTAGCCGGTTGCGCTTACTTCTGTTGGGCATTCGCCTAGGAATACAATTAAAAAAGGAGTGATTTATAATGAGTAGACTAGCACTTGTAGTGTATGATCTCGAGGGGTACATAGAGTCAGAGCGGTATGACAGTAATCCAAGAATCCCCGTGGGTTTGCCGTATCTGTGGGTTACCGTACCGGATGGAAAACGCCTCTCAAAGATAGACCTTACGGGCATTGAGCCTCGGCCAGTGTTGGAGGATGCCCCAAAGAATGAGTTGACAATATTACAGGAAACCGTCGAGATGCTTGTATTAGCAAGTTTGGGGGTGTAAATATGTACGAGACATTGTGTAAATTATGGCAAGAAGGGAAACTCACCGAAGCCATGTTAGACAAGGCAGTAACATTGGGTTGGATCACACCACAACAGAAGGCTGAGATAATGTTACTTCCTAAGAACACTGTGGGTTCAACCACGTAAGGAGGATATTTATATGGCTAATACCTATACTATAAAGCCGGGTGAGACCCTGCCAGCGGTAGCTAAGAGATATAACACTACAGTGAACGCTATCACTCAGGCTAATAACATCTCTAACCCTAATCAAATCTATGCAGGCGGGGCACTGAAGATACCTACTATAGCTACTACACCTGCAGCAATCACCATCCCCACAGTGGGAGGCCAAGCCAAAGCTAATGCCCAGGCCCCAGCACCTGCTCCAACTCCGGCTCCAACTCCGGCTCCAACTCCGGCTCCTGCCCAAACCTCTGTGGCCGCTAAGCCACCAGCATTGACTGATTGGGCTGGTAAGAACGGTATACAGGTGGCATATAACAATGGTAAGGTTGTAATGACTAACCCGAGTACAGGGCAACAGGTATCATTCCTCTCCAATCAGGGAGAGAATTATGGTATCGGCGACATGGTAAATAATCGTCATACCGTGACTAATGTTGAGGCACTGAGGACTGCCTTGGGCATGGGTGAGACTACTAATAATGGGTCCCAAGAACAGATAGATTCTCTTATATCCATGTTACAGTCGCTGGGTCAGAGTCAGACACCATCTTTTCCTGTGATGGATTATAATCAAGCACGAACTCAGGCGGGCAATGAACTAAACCCTGATTACGATGCAGCAAAACGTGAGTTGATGAGACTTACAGATGTTGACTTAGAGAAGAGGGGGATATATAATGCCCCCTTAGCTTCTGGTATCGTTACTGAGAAGTCAGCTGACTTCGAATCTGGTAGGCAATCTGCTATCAACAAGAGAGCTGGAGAGATAGTACAACAGGACCAGGAGAATTCCTTCCAACGTCAACAGTTATATCTCCAGGATAGAGCCCAGAGAACTGATGCTCTTGCAAGTCTTCTAGGGACGTTGTCTAACAGGCAATTGAGTACCGCTGAAATGACCGGTATACTTAACGGTGTTAAGACCATTGCAGCACAACAGCTAGAAGCTGACAAGGCCTTTAAAGAAGCTGACTTGACTGGGTACTATAAGAATAAACCTACCTTAGACCGAGAGGAGTTTAACTTAGAGAAGTATAAGACGAACTTCAGTTCAGCCGTATCCAGGCTCGAGAGTCTCGGTTATGTAAGCAATGACGCTGATGCTAAGATTCTTGGTGTTGCCAGAGGTACGCAGAGCTTCCAGGCTAAGGATGCTATCGCTGAACGTCAGGCAGCAATGGCTAGACTCGATAAACAACTGTCCGCTGAGGCGTCTATTGCTGCAGCTGACAGGCAAGCAGCTAATGCTCGGGCTAGAGCTGATAGTGCTCTCGCAAACTTCAACAAGGACCTAGCTGTATGGGAACTGACTGGCAAGGCTCCTAATACCCCCGCAATGAAAGCCTACGGTATAGCTCCTGGCTCAGCATGGGTACCAAATGCCAATGACCAGATGAATCAGATACAGTTAGAGGACGCTAAGAAAAAATCTAACCAGTCTAAGATTGACAAACTGGTAGATGGTTATGCTGGCAGCTTACTCTCTGTGAAGGAAAAAGATGGTTATGACGCTGCAACTTGTGAGGCCATAGCAACAATAATTATCAATAACCCAACCAAGGCAGGGGCTCTTAACGCCTACAATTCGTATCGTAGTGCCTTAAGCAAGGAAGGTGTAGATGTAGGAAAAGTTAAATCTTCTTTGGAGGAAGCTTTCAAATTGGGAGATAATTTTATTAGTAACCAAATATATGACATGAAACGGTCTATAGGGGCCGAATAAGGAGGTGACAGGTATGGGAGTATTATCAAAGGGTCTTAGAGCCAGTCTGGGAGGTTACAGAAGTATCTTCGACGATAATGAAGAAGATGATCCATTGTCCTCTGTGACCCGTGGGATAACTAATGATGAGCGGAGACTTAAGAGCGTAAACGAATCGCCTGAGAAATCTAAGGAGGACGGTAACTTTCTGACCACTGTGCTTAAGAATTTGAGTAGATTTGGTTACGGATCTATGAACTATGTGAGGGAAATGACAGATCCACAGTCTGGTGCAACCCCTGGTATATACGACCCCTGGAAGGCCTTCAAACGTGGTTTCTCCCTGGAGGAACCTACCACTGGTAAGGAAGTCATGCAAGGTCTAGGACTAAACGGTACTCAAGGTATGTTCGGAGGTAAAGCTAAATGGTATAACCCCAGTCCTGCAGGTTTTACTGGTTTGGTTGCGGATGTAGTTAATCCTTTAGACCCCATCAACTGGGTGTCATTCGGAGTTGGTAATACTACTAAAACTACTGGAGTGAAAGGTGCAGGGGCTCTGACCAAGAGCTTTGGTTCAAGAGCCTCTCGTATTTCTGAAATCTTAGGTGATGAGGCAGTAGGTAGATTGGGAGCCCCATCTGTGGGCAAACTCATGGGTCAGGTAGGTAAAGAGGCTACCCGTAGTGGTCTTAAGGGAGATGCTCTGCAACAACTATTGCAACATATGAGCCAAGGTCTTGAGGAGACTGGGTTGAAAGCCACCAGTAGATTACCTTACATAGTGGAGAAACCTATTACAATAGGTCTTCAGAACCCGTTAAGCCTAGGCACAGGTAAGACTTTTGGGGAGATTGCCATCCCAGGTTCTAGCAAATTGTACGGGGTTGGTTCCAAAGTTAAGAGCGCCTTCATGGGTACTAAGGCGGGAGATGCCCTAGCTAAGGCATTCTCCACAAAACATATCCCACATAATGTGCCAGATACTGTGATTATACGTGACATCACCGGACGTCAAATGGATAACCTTATTAGCGACGCAGAGAAAGGAAGTTTCAATTCTCCACTAGACCATGATGAATTAATACAATTAAAAAATGAGTTGAACAGCATTCCCTCTATCAGTACCACATTCGACCCTAAAAGGGCTGACGCTGGGACACACGTTAGTTTTGATAGTGTAGCTAACACTGTGGGCTTAGACACTAATTTAGCCCGTACCTTTTTTGAGACTGAGTTACCTTTTACTATGGACATTAAGGAGATATATAATGTGCTGGCGGGTAACACGGCTAATCCTGACACGGCTAAAAACATGTTCACTCAGGCCGCCAAGCTCCGTAAGGTTATGGACCAATTAGCTGATAATATACCTAATGAGTTAATGCCGTTCTTCAAAGGTACTATGATGACTCCAAACCGTATGCCTAACTTTAGTGGCTCGGTACTTGAAGATATACCACAGGGTACTAATGCTTCACCTATGATTAACTACATATTCAACTATAAGGGCGTAGACATATCTGCAGTAATAAATACTTCAAAAAATTTCAATGATGATATATGGGTAAAATTGGGAGGTACTATCCGTGCGCTGGATGAGTTGCCTGCCGAAAATTTACAAGTATTGAAGGACAGAATTCAGGTGTCACCTGTGGAGCTAGGTAGGAACGAAGGGAAGGCTGTTCAGGGTTATACCCTTGATGACCAGCTCATAGTACTTGGTAGTCCCGCTAAGCAGGTATTACCCCATGAGTACGGTCATGCTATCCAGAATGCTTCTGGTGACAACATTGCTGTGGGGTATGCCGATGCTGTGGAGAGGGACGGAGGTCTTAATCAATATGCTATGGGCCAGACTGACCAGGCCACAGCATTGAAGGAAGACTTTGCTGAGTCATTCCAGAATTATATTGCTAACCCTGAACAGTTCGCCACTGAGTCCCCCGCAAGGTCCCAATACATACAAGATATCTTGGAGAAAACTAAGATAACTCCAGAAGAGCTTAGTGGGCTGATGCAGGAACAAGCTACAAGAGCTAACAATATGTCGAATATGCCATCCGCTGACCAACAATTGGATACCATATTGTCTCAGGTTGACGATGCTATGAAGCAAGGTATGACTAAAGGTGGGACCTTTCAAGAAGGTTCTGAAGCTTATCAGGAGTTCCGTGGTGAGTTGACTCGTATCTTTGAGGAGTCTGCCAATAAGGTAGAGAACTTTGTAAAACAAGTCGAGGTTATATTCAAAGATATACCCCTCCAGGAACGTAAGAAGATAATGGAGACCGCTGCTGGAGGTTATGTTGGGAATGTCAACATGAGGACTGACTATGCTCCAACCTGGTACACCAAAACTGAGCATGACGTATTGCCTAAGATGGGTAATTCAATGCCTGTGGACCAATTCAGGAACCTGCTTAAGTCACAGGGTGTTAAAGAAGATGAGGTTAAATGGCTAGGCATCGAAGACCTGCTGAGGGGTAAAGACAAGGTTACTAAGGCAGAAGTACAGGACTGGCTTAAATGGAATAATCTTGAGATACAGGAAGTTACCAAATCGGGTGAGTTAAATCTACCGGAGGGTTTTTCAGCTACAGATGCCCTAGACGAGATCAACAGGAACGCCGAGCACACAAAGTATGCCCAATACACCTTACCGGGGGGTGAGGACTATCAAGAGATGCTGTTTACCCTGCCAGGTGAAACCAAGTATCAGTCGGGACATTGGAATGAACCTAACGTAGTAGCCCATACAAGATTCGATACTAGAACTACTGATACGGGCGAGAAGGTTCTATTCGTTGAGGAGATACAGTCTGACTGGCATCAGGCAGGTAGGGAGAAAGGTTATCGACCCGATTCAACCGCTCTAATATCTCAGATAAAAGATATGAAACCTCAGGTTATGGATATACTTAAACAGAATGACTACCTGGGTTTCGATACCCCTACACAGGCCTATAGGGCTATAAGTGACCTTGCAGGTGACATACGGAACTGGGAGTTGAACTCAACGGGAGATTATGCGGTACTACGGGAATATAAAGGATTGTTGGAACAAAAAAACACTGTTGCTCAGCAGGTAGAGCATGCACCATTTGAGAAAACATGGCCCGAATTCGTGGAGAAAAGACTCATTCGTTACGCAGCTGAGAACGGCTATGACAGGATAGCCTGGACCACGGGTACCCAGCAGGCTGCGAGATACAGCCTTAGTAACACTGTGGATAGATTGATATATCACCCTGATGAGCAGGTACTGTCTGGCTACATGAAGGGCGAGAGACTGTTCTCCGAGACTGTACCTAAGGAACAACTTGGTGACTATATAGGTAAGGAACAAGCTTTACACATTATGAAACAATCTCCCGATGAGACCGGCCAATTAGTTCTACAGGGTGCAGACCTCGATGTAGGAGGCTCCGGTATGAGAGGTTTCTATGACCGGATGGTACCTGCTCAATTCGAAAAGATAGGTAAGAAATTTGGAGCTAAAGTGGAGTACGCCACAGTTGATGGTGTCCAACAGATGTCTATCCCTGTGACTGATAAGCTTAAACAATCTGTGCTCTACGAGGGACAACCCCTGTTTAAGCAAGGTGACAAGGTAACAAATGAATTGAGCGAACGGGGTCAACAAGCTCTTAATTCCTTCCTTAAGTGGAGAGATTCAGTAGTCAAGGAGTACAGAAACCTTCAGATACCTATACATGAGCTTGAGAACTATGTACCGTTCATCCCTGTGAGGGGGCTCAAAGAACCCGAACAGGAGGCGCTAAGAACTATGTTTGGTACGGGTATGAAGTCAGGGGATGAACTAAATACCCTCCTCGATACCCTCGCTAAGACTGACCCTAACCTGCATGAAAGAACTACTCAGGCCAAGAGCCCGGCTGAAGTTAACAAAGTACTCGGTAAGGAATGGCTCACGGAGGATGCGGCATTAGCCATGGCACTCCGTGGCACTCGTGCTATCAAGGCACAGGAGGTAGCTAAATTCTTAGACGGCTTCCTGGGCAAATATGGCCTTAAACCTGAGGATCTTGGGGCTATGGCTGGAGGTAGAATACCCAATGGCTATAAAATGTACATTGTTAAGGTTGAGGATAGTGGTAAAAAGGTATTACAGGAAGTATTCAATGCCCCTGGTATAGCTCAGAGGAATGTTGAAGGTTTCTTCATACCCGAAGAGATGGCTAATATATACAATGAGTACACAGATTTGATATTCGGCGTTAAAGCTAAGCATCCATTACTCAAACTGTATGATTCTGCCACCTCTGCTTACAAGAAAGTGGCATACCTGTGGAATCCTGGACATATACCCAGAGACTTCATTGGTAACGTCTTCAACGGTTATTTAATGGGTGTAGTTAACCCCCTTGAGTATGCACAGGCAGCTAAACTGCTCCGGAGACCCCAAACTGTAATTGACTTACCAGGCGGTAAGGTTATGATACAGGACCTCCTAGATAGAGCTGAAAAAATGGGTGTACTTGATGTAGGGGCATCACTTGCTGAAACTCCCAGAGACGTTATAGACCGTTTAAATTTGCCTGGTAGAAACACAGTTGTCAATGCTGTCAGTAAATATTCATCACTGATGAGACAAGGTAGTAAAATGTCTGATACCCTCACCAGATTCACCGGTCTGTTACATGAATTAAAGGCTGGTAAGAGTCTGACTGAAGCCTCAGCACAGGTTAAGAAATTCTACTTTGACTACTTTGACCTAACACCTTTTGAGAGAAAGGTAATGAAAAGGATTATACCTTTCTATACTTGGATCCGTAAGAACATACCTTTACAGGTAGAACAATTATTTAAGAACCCCAGAAACTTCGCTAGAATTGGTGACGTTATGAACGCCGCAAGTGGCGAAGCTGTAGACTGGGATGAGCAACCCGAATACATCAAGGAATCCGGAGCTGTCCAACTGGGCTCAGATGGTCCATACGTCGCCTTCAACCTTCCATTCACTGATCTATCTAGAGTACCCACTAACATGGATGCGATAATGCAACTATTATCCTCTGTGAACCCCATTATAAGAGCTCCTATTGAGTCAGCTACTAACCTACAATGGTTCACTGGTCAACCCCTCGAAGATTATAAGGGACAGACTCGTGACATCCCATTAGCCGGTTTACTGAGATACCTTGGTGCTATAGATAAGGACCAACGGGCCCCTCAGGTAGATAATCGAGTAGTGGGTAATGCTCTTGACCAGATTCCTCTATTGAGGAATGTTGATGTTATGACTAACCCCGAGAGCCCTCGTAGAGTATCTCGAATATCTTCCTTTATCGGAGGCCCGTCAATCTATCAAAGAGAGGGGGTAGAGAGGAGTAAACTCTACGAGGAAAAAAATGAGCTGGATACCCTTATCAAGCAACTGAAGGCTGAAGGGGTAGATATTCCTACCACGAATGAGTTGAAGAAGACTGGGGGTAGGTCTAGAATCAAGCAATTATTGTCTGGAGGGGGCGAATAGTATGGACAACGTAGTATCCCGAGATGTCTGTAAGGTGGTTCATAAGGCTATGGATGAGAATATAGAGGAGATGAAGGGTCATATGCAGAAGATCGATGAGTCTATAGCTTCATTGAGCAAAATATCTGAACAAAACCAGACCATCATTGAGATACTCATGGAGGAAAGAGAACTAAGAATGACACAGACCAAGTCTCCCCATGTGTGGTCACAACCATGGTTTAAGTATATCGTAGTAACTGGATGCATCGTATTACTCATATTGGTTCTAGGAGTCACCAGTGCCTCTGTGGTAGAGAAAACGATTCAAGTTTTGGGCAAGATGCCTAAGTAAGGAGATGATAGTATGTATAGTATCTATCTGAGCCCCAGTACACAGGATAAGAACCTTGGAGTAAGAGGGTATGGTACTGAAGAACAAAGGATGAATGACATAGCGGACCTAATGGAGCCCGCTCTTAAAAAATTAGGTATAACGGTATACCGCAACAACCCAGGCATGGGTGTGGTAGAATCGGTGAAAGATAGCAATCTACGTAAGCCCACGATACATTTAGCTATCCATTCTAATGCCTGCAACGGTAAGGCTAGGGGTTGCGATGTGTTCTTCCATAAAGCGGGAGGTCAGGGAGAGAAGTTTGCTAAGATAATCTATCACCATCTTAGTCCTATAACACCCGTCTCTGATAGGGGAGTACATGAGGGACAGAATCATTTTGGCCCAGGTAAACCCCTGTACGAAACCGCATACACAACAGCCCCTGCGGCCCTGGTAGAGGTATCATTCCATGATAATGTGGAGGATGCCGCATGGATTATAGACAACCTCAGACATATAGCACAGGCTCTAGTAGACTCTGTGGTAGAGATGTTAGATATCAAACCTCCCATAGACACTTACCAAGACGATATATGTGCTGTCGCTAGGGCAATAGGTATCGATGCAGAGTACTGGGGTAGAAGATCAAATATTGACCCCCACTTTAAGGGTCTAGTCCATAAACTCGCAGAATACATAAGGAAGGAGAAATAGTTATGAAACAGAACAGATGGAGAAGTAAGGTGATGTGGGCTACAGCAGCCTCACTAGTAGTAGGAACTCTTGTCACCGTGGGTGTAATAACCCCCACAGAGAGTGAAACCATCAACCAGGTTATAGGAACCGTATTAAACCTCGCAGCTCTTTTTGGTATCGTCAATGACCCCACTACTCGAGGTCAATTATAATGGGTGAAATGACAAAAACCATTAAATTATCAGTGTCTTAAAATTCTCTCAAATCAATTCTATATATATTACCGGTGTAATGACATGATTGAATATTCAAGAATGTCATTACACCATTTTTTTTTGCCTATAAAAAGGGGACCCCGTAGGGTCCCAGTGAAAGGGAGGTAAATATGAAATGCACTACATGTTTTGGTGGATTATTTCTTAACTTTGGTTACAGTCTTCTGAGTAGCTACAGTCTTCTGAGTAGCTACAGTCTTCGGGGTCCCAGCTGCCTTTGGAGCTTCGGTCTTTGAGTCTTCAGTTTTTGGACTTTCAGTCTTAACATCCTTAGCCTTGAAGGCATCGATGATTTCCTGAACCTGTGGGTCATTCTTCTTCCAGGCGTATCTCTTAGACTTATCAGTCTCCATGTCACGGTAGTTCTTTCTCAGGAATACTCTTAATTCACGGGGTTCTACACCACACTGTTCAGCAATGTAGGATACCCCAACTTCATCATCAGCCAGGGGTTGTGTACTTGTGAGTCCACTGCCTGTAGGCTTCTTGTTTTTATTAACCTTCTTGTCCTTGGTGATGGCCTTCTCTTCGAGTTCAGCTTCTATATCGTCACCATCAGCTTCACTATCAGCTTCGTCAGGTACCTCTTCATCTGTGATGTCCTCTACCTCAACCCCATCAATTTCGAGGTCTTCAATGTTTATCTCGATGTCATCCATCTCCATCTCAGATTCCTCGATTTCAGGTTCCTCAACCTTTTGTACTGCCTTTGTGTTACCTTTTACTTTGTTAGCCATTGTTTTATTCTCCTCTCAAATCTTATAAGTTTTATTTGATACTACAATTATATAAGTAATTGAAAAATTTGTCAACTACTTTTATGAAATTTTTTTAAAAAATTTTTATAAGGATTCATCGATCTGCCAAACGGCTTTCCTTAAATTACAGGCGACTGAATGTAGAGAATTAGCCTTACCCTGTACGGTATCGGGCATGTTTTCGAAATTGGGCCACAGTGTTACATTCGCCCCGAATAGCTTCCTAGCCAAACAATTAATTCCCTCATATAACTCATTGAGCTCTCCCAGAGTACGATTCAGACATTCCTCTACAGGTCCTGCTTCCACAGGAGTTGGACACGGTCCGGCCGGTCCCCCAGCACACGTTTTTGCCTCCGACACAATTTCTCCCCTCATTGCTTGATTTAATAACTCACTCATCGTAAAGTCTCCTTCCATCTCGTATGTCTAATGCTTCCTGTACATTGTAGGCAACCCCAACTCGGGCTCCTACCTTTTTAAGTAACTTCATTGTGTGGTCTTGTATCATGGTTGGTCCATTACCGGGGCACTTAACTTCAATCCCTATGAACCTTCCTTCATAACAACCAATGATGTCCGGTATACCAGCCCGTTGAAACGGTGAGCCATGTACCTTGACCCACCATCCCCCTTGGGCAATCAACCACGTAGTTATCTTTCCAACCAAGGTGGTCTCTGGCTTTCTACTCATACATCAATCTCATCCACATCGTCAGCCATCGTAGTATCGATTTCCTCATCTTCGGTGGCATCAACTACCTCTTCCTCTTCTTCCTCAGCGACTTCATCAGTTACCTTCTGAGCGGCTATCTGGTCAGCTCTTCCCCATCCTTTGGGACCTTTTGCAGCTTTCCATACATCCGCAACCTTCGCTGAAGGTTTACCCTTATACTCTTCATGTACCACGGTGATTCCAACAATCTTTCCTATAAACTTATCTGTATCAATGCTCATCACAGATTTTGGTACATCGAACCCACAGGCTATAATAGAATTTCTAAGGCTGAATAAGGCCTTCGGACTAAGTGAAGTATAGTTAAACATTTTACTACCTTTATGCTCACCAGCACCTATCAAGAAAGTCCACTTCAAAGACTGCTTACCATTCTCCTCATTCCTGTGCAAATCAACCTTGCCTACCTTACAGATGTAGTCTCCCTCAGGTACTACTACCCTGTCCTCCACATTAGTCATGTCTACTTTTATCTTTGCCATGATTTATCCTCCTCCTATTTTTTAATTTTGCTCTTTGGTTGTGGCGGCGCCCATTCACCGTCCATTATCTTCTTCAAAGTAGTGTAATTTGGGTTAAGTATTGCTGTGGGGTACGCTGCTCCTATTGGAGTACGTATCTTGGTTACATGTTTATCAGATACAAGCCTCATACCAAACTTCTTCTTTACAACTCCCTCATCAGTCTTACTAACAACCTTGTAGGTGTAACCAATCAGGTCTACAGCTCCTCCCAGAATTGACCGAGCACTTTTTGAAATCATAGGGAACACTGTTGGGTCCTTATCATCGTCAGCAATGCTGAGATCAATGTCTTCCTCCTCTTCACGTTTCTCCTGTGCAATGAATACTACGTTCATAGGTAGATTTCTGAAGTCAACTAACCAGCGTTTCATCAACTGTGACAGTCCGCCCCAGTCTCTCTTCGTAGGCATGTCCATATCCTTTGTAGAGTCGAATACAGATTCCTTACCCATTACAAACTTCATGGCTAATTCCTGTAGAGTAGTAACATTGTCTAGAACGACTGTCTTAAAGGGATGATTACCTGTTTTCAGGTACCAATATGACATTTGAAATAGGTCAAAGGTATCAACGAATCTCTTCTTAGATTCCTTTGTACCAACCAATGCCTTTGTACCTCGCTCGTTGAGATCCAGTATAAGACGGGGTCCGGGGAAGGTACCGGCAACTGTAGTCTTACCTGTGCCGTTTGCTCCGTAAATGAGAGCCTTAACAAAGTCTTCTGACTCACGGGTTATCTCCTCAATCCCCTGTTCAAATTCAGAAAAGTCCATGACTGCCAATCCCGAGGCTGATTGAGTCTCTACCACAGGTTCGTTAACCAAGTCACTGTCCATGTCTAAATCTTCACTATCCAGATCGATGTCCTCAGTTGTCGGGTTCACTTTCGCCTTTGTCTTCGTTGCCACTATGTTCACTCCTTTCATAATTTAATTTTATTAGCATAGAGGTGTCCAGGCCTTGCAGTTCTGCAAGACAGAGATCTCTGTACTCACATTTTGGTCTTTCACAGGTGAAACTCAGTGCCCTCGTATTGCACTTCCCATTGAGAGCCATTATCTGTCTTCCTGTGTTAATGATGTCCTTCATGACTTGGTCAACCATATCCTTAGATTTTGTGATAGGGATACGTCTGAAGAACAGATTCTCATCTAGGACTTTAAGAAAGTCTTCATAGTCCTTCGGGTCTAAGCCATTTTTCTTTAGACAAGCTATATACGTGTAACGGTCACAACTTATCCTTCTACGTGACATAGTCCCATTTTTCAAC